>LCFC01000006.1:0-24858 GCA_000998805.1 Parcubacteria group bacterium GW2011_GWA2_43_11 | reverse complement strand
GCATCACCAAACCCTAAATCAATTACGATTGTAGCTTGCATGACTATCTCCTTTGTATACATGAGTTACGGTGGCACAAGGTTGTGCCACCGTAACAGTAAAATAACAACGAAACGTGCTACTTAGATGCGAGTTACTCCTCCTTTTCTTGCGCGACTCTTCATCAATGAATTACTCTGTGCAACCACTTTAGCAACGAGCGCCGGACTGCTTGAAAGTGGTACAAGTGCATTCTTTACCACCGAAGCGGTTTTACCTGAAAGGCCAATATCACGAACGACACGGTCTGCATCGTAAGCATTTTCCATCATATGGATAATGCCAGCGATGACCTCACATACAAGGCTTGAGTCCTCAACCATGACAAAACGTTCTCCAAACAGAGCACGCCAGCGGTCGTGAATACGCTTGTCTCTAGGATAACTGCCATCGACCGCAAACAAATGAAAGATGTCCCATTTTTCCTCTGCAAGCGCTACGAGACTCTCAACAGTCTCATCTGCTTGTGTCGATAAACCAAACACGTGAGATAGCTCTTCTGCAGTCAGCGTAGGCCAAGGTGCCTCATCACCCATAGTAAAAAGGTATCCCTTCTTGCCCCTCTTTTCATAGGCATCTGTTGCTGTGTGGTGAGCCGCGAAGTGGTAGGCAAGTGCATATGATTCATATGTTTGTCCGCCACCGCCACCTTCAAGAATAATCTTACGAAGCTGTTCGTCAAAATTATTATCTGATTCGAACTGCCCGACTTGAAACGGATAGCGATCACAGGTTGAGTCGCCTACTGCACCAACAAGAACTTGCGGGTCAGCAAGACCTGCCTTGTCGATAATGACATCCATTAGTTTAGGTAGCTTTTTCTGCAGCACTCGCGGGATGTGTCCCATAGAGCCAGTCACGTCGAAAAATATTGCGACGGGTCTCGACAGAGGATGCTCTGCACTGTCTCTGCTTTCGCGTAATGGATAAGGATACCGTGACGAGTCAGGATTAATCATCTTCTTTGCTTCAAGCTCGTCATTCACTTTTGAAACTTTTCCCGAGCGCACTTTAGCGGTGTAGTCAAAATCATCAATTCCCGCAGATCGCCGAGAGGCCTTTGCACTGCTGTACATACTGGTGTCCCATTTGCCTCCACCCATAACTTCCTCCATTTGTATTTTGATTGCATTCCTCAATGCGGCATTTGTAGCTGTCGGTACGTTTTACCCCACAGCGTGTAGATTGTGTCCGTGAATTGTTCCAGTACTTCTTGTCCATTTTCTGGTCTTTTCGCTGGATCTTCTGCAACACAACGTTGCACAATTTTTTGCACTTTTTGGGGAACAGATTTTGGAAAGCGAGTATGCTCAACATCACCTCCCAAGAGATACACCATTGTTTTTCCTGCCATGTATAGGTCGGTTTTTTGCGTTATAGCTTTGTGGTCAAAAACCTCCTTTGGATACCACGGTTTCCACCTGTCGATGTATGTCGTAAGACGCGCATGTTTGCCTTTGACAAACGGTATGCTGTGCGCCCAACCGATGTACAGTGGATCATGCGTACCAGGATGCACGAGTGTGTGGTCGGGGACAACAGCCCCATGTACCACCCCAAGTATCTCAGCAGTTACGACTTGTCCCAAAACACGTCTCCATATCCATGCTGCATCACGCGGATCAAGTCCGTCTGGATACACCTCTCGAATCTTTGTAAGAGATACATAACCTTCCTGATACTCAAATACGTTTGCTCGTATTTCTTTGTTCCCCGGAATGTCCACAATAACCGTATCTACAAGAGTAGAAACAAACTGGCGAACCTCTTTCTTCACCGAGCTCTTTTTGATCCTACTGTGTAAGGACGCTTCATGTTCTAGGTACTGGTTCATTGTTGGATCAGTAGCAATTTTTACACACACCGGAATCCCATTTTCTGTCTTTCCAAGGTGTATGTCTGAAAAATCACCTTCAGTCCAAACAAAACTTTGTACCACATACTTTCTTGAACCAGACAAAAAGACAAAATATTGTTCACCAGTCACACGATGCGTATCACCTTGTACAAGTGGTATTTCATAAGAATCATTTTCAAGCGCATGCTTTGCTTGTTCGTACAAACCAACCAATCTTGAGAAAACAGTATTGGCAAATTTTTCTTCTTCTTTTGGCATATGGTCAGGATGTATAAACTTAACCATATACACGTACTGCTTTCTGAGTTCATGTAACTTTTGTTCCAAGTCACTTGAATGAATTTCCCCAAACACATCTGCAAATCTCTTTGCTGTCGTGATTTTTTCTAAAATCACCTCAAGTGTCGTTGTCATTTTTTTATTCCTCCTTTTTCAAAGAACAAACACTGTGTTTTACTTAGTGTGTATCTAACACTAAGATACAGGTAAGAATAGTTAGTGTCAATATTACAATAACTTATGACATAGAAAACTTCTTAGTGTCAAGATAACACTAAGAGCCTATCCAACAACGGGTTCCCGAGTCGAAACGCCTCTGTGTCGTAGTCCAAACAGACGCATTGCAGACAGGTCCGCACACATTGTAATGTGTGCGGACAGGGAGGTTATTTGGATAGGCTCTTAGTTAAATGACTGAAATAAGTGGAATCTCGGTGACTTTTGTTCCCGTAAAGCTATAGAGTGAAGCAGGTCTGTTTGCCACACCAGTCTGCATCTCACCAGTATCGTGTATGATATTCATTGACAATATTTTCTTTCTGAAATTACGCTTATCAAATGTTTCGTTACGGATGATTTCATACACTTTCTGGAGCTCTGTAAGAGTAAATTTCTTAGGGAGCAAGTGACGGACAATGTTTGTGTATAGAAGCTTGCCAGCGAGACGTACTACCGCGGTATCAAGTATTTCATTATGATCAAATGCAAGTTTGTCGACTTCATGCACAGGTACCCAGACCCCCCCTTCCCTTTCAACACGCTTAGCTTCAGTAGCTGTCACCAGTCCTAGGTGAGCTATAGACGCCACCCTGTTGCGCTTATCCCTTCCTAGAGACGTAAACGTGTACAATTGTTCAAAATATATACTGGAGAGTCCAATTTTGCCTGAAAGGTGGCGTAAAACAGCCTCATCAGATGTTTCCTTCTTCTCCATTATTCCCCCTGGGAGCCCCCGCATAGCTACGTAATGGGGAGGTCTGTTTACCGGTATCAATAACACGTGAAGCGCTCCATCAAAAACAGAAAAAACGACAACATCCACTGCTACAACAACTGTTCGGTATTCTATAGGTATTTCCTTTGGCATTGTTACTGTAACTTTTACACTATCACACAGTCTCGGGTGCGTCTAGTAAGTATATAAATCAGATTACCTCCTTTTTTCATTTACAAAGTTGTGTTTATGTTCTAATCTCTTTTATAGGTAGATTTTAAGTTCAAAAAACCATTGAGTACAGGAGGCAGAATGCAAACGATTACTTTAGGTAGAGATACTCGGGTGTATGAAAAGGGGCGTGGGTCTTTCTTGATTTCGACCGGAACGCAACTTAGCGAAGGTTCAAAGGTTGAAGTAATAAAGAGTGACTTCTTGTTATATAAGAATGTACCACGTAAAGCGATTGCCTATACATGGACCGCCGGGCAATATCGCTGGATTCTTTGCGAAGAATCAGGGATACTCTTCCCCAATCAATTAAATCTGAAAAAGCCCTTGTATTCTAATCTCTTCTAAAACGTGCGCCCCGAACAGATTGTCTGGGGCGCAGTTATATCTGTGTGCCAGTAGTTATTGAAGCCTTGATTTTTTTTCAAAATATGGTTATATCATGACAGAAACTCAATCGAAGTAAACTTTCACCCTTAGGAGGATGTTCAAATGTGGAACAAAATGGGATTCATTATTTTGAAACTTGCACTGGTGTCACTACTGATTTTCGGCATATATCTTACGGTTTCGTACAGTGGATACGAAATTGTTAGAAAAGAATCTCCTTACGTCGTTATGTTGCCCATCGGTCAGAAATTGATTGGTGTAAAGCTTGAGAACAACGAGCTCGGCATCGAACCGATTACTAGAAATTTCAAAAAAGGTGAAAATCCTACAGAAGTGAAAATTAAGCTTTCAAAGTACCGAGAATCACCAGAGAAAGGATATGTATTTATTGAGAGGAATAATTAGTTCTCCGTTAGTGTTTGCACTTATTCTACCGGCGACTTGTCGCCGGTAGAATTTTCTCAACACGTCAATAACTCTCGTAAGCAAACACATAATTGTGTACTTTACTCAGGAGGAAAAATATGGCTACTGACACATCTACTGTCAAACGTAAGAGACGCGCGCAAGCTACGATTAAAAAGCACATCAGCTCATTGCCACCAGAGCAATTTAACCCTAGCCAAATAAGGCTCGTTTGGAAACTGTTGACTACGGTGCTTGAGTCAGAACACCAAAAAACTATGGAAGCTTGTCGTGCATCTATATCTGCTTTGAAAACCACCGTCTGCGAAGATGAGTGGTGTGACGATTTCGATGCGGTGCCCCTCAAAGAAGTGCTCAAGATTCTTCAATAAGTTGTTGTATGCGTGCAAGGACTATACCTTTTTTAGGGTATAGTCCTTTTTAAATGAGTCACAATAAGAGCTCTTGACAAATTCGAAAAAGACTATATTTTGTAATAGGAGCCTTGAAAATTGTTTCAAGGCATGTTGTTGTTTTAAAAACAGAACGTGTGGGGGTAATTATGAATAATTTTCAGGAAAGACTGGGGTCAGCCAAAACTCAGAAAGAGCGGTGGGGGCTGTTCCATCAAGCAGAAACTGATGAGCAGAGGGAACTTATTTTGAGACAAATCCTCAGCAAAGCAAAAAACATTGGCGAGATAGGTAGAGTACACCTACACGCACCCGCACACAGCGCTCTTGAAGCAGAGGCGATGAAACAGCTTGGTGACGAACAGGGGCTTATTATACCTCCAGTTTAATTAAACCAACGAACCCTCCCATACCAATTACTCGCATGGGAGGGTTCATTTTTTCATAATTTGTTGTATTATAGTTTTAGAAAAGCTATCTGTAGCTTATAAAATAAAATGAGGAAGACTTGGTCTAACTGCGACTCAGGAAATTTCACACTAAAAACAAGAGCGAGGTTATTGATGACACAAACAGCACAAGTGCAAGTAAGTGTATCACTTGCAGAGCTAATCGGAATCAAAAAAAAATATCCCTCGAAGGGAGATATCCAAAAACGGCTTGATAATATCAATCGCGTACAACGTGCGGTTGAACTTGGCATTCCTCTAGAGTCTACGTGGGGGGATATAAGTGCTGAATATGCGAAATATGAAAGCAAGCCTGACGTAAACAATCTCGTGAAGCATAATAGTGCTTGGGTACACCCGTTGTCGGACGAAACAATTACCGGCGCACTAATCACGGAAGACTTCACAGTATTACGGGCTACTGACATGTTCGCACACCCAGATGGTACATGGAGGGAGTGTGGGATCAACGGACTCAAGTATAGAAACTTTTCAAGAGTTCCTTGGATTCGTCCAGTATAACTTTCCACAATACTCTTCTTGTGTAGGACCTGCCTTTTATTGGCAGGTCCTGTTGTTTTAAGTCAAAAACTTTCCCGCACACCAAGTCTCCTACTGCACAGCTTCACTGCGCGTGCAGTATATATAAGGGCTTGCCCGCACACTAACATTGTCCCTGCACTGCTTTGCAGTGCGTGCCGTAGCACAGGGACAATGTTAGTGTGCGGGCTTGCATTTTTATAGCATTTGCTATATTTTGCACTTAGAAAGCACCATTAAACCAAAACAACAGGAGCAATCATGCAGAAAGAAATGATAGAATGGATCGCGAACACATTCTCCAAAAAACATTCTGGAAATGACCGAAAACGACTTCTTATGGACCTCAAACACAATCCTGAATTTGTTGTTGAGGTTGTTAGGAAAAATGTACCGTTGTTAGCAGAGGAATGGTCCAAAGAGTTCGGAAGGGCGGCAATCCATGTAACCAATGATACTGGCACCCCAGATGCGTTTGATGCGCTTGCGAGACGAGTGTTTGGACACTTACACATCAGCCTACAGGAGGAACTTTCAGGAGTTTCAGAGTAATCAGGAGGGAACCTAAGTCTTCTCTAATAAGCCGGTTTGTTTGACCGGCTTTAAACCTGACTTATTTTTTACATCTGTCATAATATATATATATGGACTATACTGAGTAGGGTTAGTTACTTTTACCAAGAGGGGGAATGATGAAAAAAGAACAATTTGGAAACTTTTTTGGAGTCACTGTCGCAATATTATTTGTTGTTGGGTTTGTGGCAGGGACACTGTATGCACTTATTTGTGGCAACCATTACTTTACGGAAGTGGATGTTCTTGCAAAGATTCAGGAGGTCAACCCGTACGCGGTTGCTTTAGAAAAAGTAACGTACCGTATTTTTGAGCCGTCAACAGTGACAGTGGAAATTAAAGACGGTGATCCTGAAGTCTACAAAGTCTTCTCAAACATTAAAAGGGAGTTGACCATAGAGCCATAAATAATATGAGTGCATTCTCAAATAAAGATCGCGCAGACCTTTTTGGCTTGCGCGGTTAAATACATACCAAAGTAGGTAAATTATATTGACCGTTTGTGTATCTCATTGATTTTAACTTTGTATATTTCAGAAAGCGCTACCAAAAAACCAAGTAGTAGCGGACCGAGAAGAAAACCAGAAATGCCAAACATGGCTAAACCACCGAGTACTGAAAGTAAGACAAAAAGGGGATGTATTTTTGACCTCCCACCAATAAGCTTGGGTCCCAACACATTATCAAGCAAACCAACTACCAATATCCCCCACGCTGTAAGTCCTATACCAGCGGCAAAAGATCCGGTAGCAAACAAGAAAATAATTGCCGGAAGTAAAATAATTCCCGTACCAAGCGTAGGCACCAATGCACTTACTGCAGCAAGTGAGCCCCATAGTACCGGATTGGGAACACCAAATATAAGAAAACCAAGCCCGGTCAGAAGTCCTTGTACAGTAGCGACCACAAGGGTACCTCGGATGAGTGAGTGAGCAACTGTATTGAGTTTTTGAAATATTGCATCGTCCTCAGAATCTTGGAGCGGCGAAAGCATCACAATTTCATGCAAAAATCTTTTGCCATCTTTAATAAAATAAAACAAAGCAATGAGTGCAATGAAAAACCTAAAAATAAGTCCCGTGGTACTCGTGATAATACCTCCCAGATTCTGTCCAAATTTTTGAAAAGAACTTATTAGTAACTCAGTAATATTTACAGAGCTTAATATAGGCAAAACCTCCACAAGTTTAGCTTGCGCAATTACCAAAATACTGGGGATTTGATTTATTGATTGTGTCGTAAGCTGTTGTGTCAATGTTCGAACCTCATCAAGGAGTAAAAAGAATATTCCGATTGCAGGGAGAATGATAGCAAGTGTGACAATAAAAGTCACAAAAAGGGCTGCAAAATTTTCATTCTTTATGTGTAAGTGCACCTTGGAATAGAAAGGTGCCACAAGTGAAGCAAGTACAACAGCAAGAGCAAGAGAACCCAAAAAAGGGTAGAACAAAAAACCAACAAGCACTAGAGTAATGAGCAACAGTGCTGTAAAAAAGTATGCTTCAAGCTTTGCATCTGACATATACGTATTCTCGCACGCTTAACCTAACCAGACAAACCGGGACGGTGTGGAATAGAACCTACACAAGCTGCACACCACAAGAGTACTTCATTTTTCTAATTCTCCGTCGAATGGCGGATCATAAGAAAAACTGGTCGCATTTCTTTGTTGCACTACACAAAATACTACTCATCGTACTAAACCTATACGCCTCGTAGTATTTTGTTTGTGCGCCTCGAACTGTATCCACTCGCGCAGGTTCTGTAGCGAGAAACTATTACTTAATACTCTTTTTTATTGCACTCCAATGGCGTTTAAGTTCTTTGTTTAGTTTAGATGACTCTTCCTCCCCTACCGTCTTAAGCTTGCCATACTTGGTGGTTATTTTATCAACAACCTCATTATACTGTTCTTCCGTAAGTTCTTTTTTCTTTTCAAATTGTTCGAGTACTTCACCCTTTGCTTTAAGAGTCCAAGCTTTAATCTTCTTACGATTCTCAGTACCTTTCGCTCCATATAGGTAAAATCCCGTCGCTGCTGCGCCCACAAGTGCAGCAGCCAAAGCGAGCTTTGAGCCACCTTCTTTTTTTTCAGTTCCTTCTGTTTTTTTTGTTGCCATGTTTTTTTAATTACTTTTATAAATTTCTTCTTATTTTTTTACTGTCTTCTTTCTCTTTTTACTATTTTCCTTCTCTTCAACAAATGCTTCAAAAAGTCCTGACACAGCACGTACGATACCTGCACCCGCCACCATTTTGGTATAATTTTTTGCAGTTGTAATTCCCTCTCGCACCTCGTGTATACCCTCCTTTACATCTTTTTTCATTTCAGCAAAATCCACAGAAATCTCATCCACCTCTTTTTGTACCGTGGATACAATCCTATTAATATTTCGTACAATCTTCACAACATAGAAAAGCACTATTGCCCACAACACTCCTAGCAATACAACAACCGTCGTTGTTACGAAAAAAAATAAATCCATTTTGAAGAATTCGTTTTCCATCGCGTTAGAGACAGGACACAGAGTGTCCGTCGGTTATGCTCATAATGCTTTTGTCATATGTCATATTCATATCAGGTTCCGTTACTTTTTATCACCACATGCCTCTAACGGGACCAATATTCAAAGTATACAACCTGTTGCTTTTTGACGCAAAAGATTTCAAGTACTATAAGGCGAATTGCACCGCATTCTGTATGTTATAGTTTCTATATGTTAACGAAACAAAATCTTGCACTGTTCTTTGGAACACTTTTTGTGCTCGCTACCCTTTTTTTCTTTTTTATATTTCCTGTTACTCCTCCTTGGCAAACAAGCGGAAGGCTCGTGCTCGCCGTTCGTGCGGTCCCTGGTCCCACTGCTGATTTTACCCTGTTGTTAGGTGTTGATAATATTGAACTTTATAAGGCAGACGGCGGAACCGAGAAAGTGACCGTGCGGGTGCGTCGTGTCACTCTGGTGCCGGGTAGTGATGCTTTGGCAGTAGTACTTGATGCATCAGTACCCACAGGAAACTACTCTGGATTTGGGTTCATCCTTACCAGTCCTGAACTTCGTAATTCATGGCAAGAAGATGAAGCCCCTACCCACATGTCCCTTGTCGGTGATACGGTACGTCTAGACAGTCCATATCATATTGAAAAAGATGTCACCTCAACAATAGTACTTGCTTTTGACACACTTACCTCTATTCATGAAAAGGATGGTGCACAACTCTTTCTGCCTGTCATACAAATAGAAACTCGCTTCAATGCCACACCACTTCCCGAAGAAGAATCTACAATACATATACAAGGTGGGATTATCGAACACAGTGCTACGTATGGGATGGACTGGGATGGACGTATGCGATACAACTTCAGAGCTCCAGCAGTAGAATCAGAACCAACAGAGAACCTTCAAGTAGAATTTCCTACTGATACTGCTACAGACATAGACATCCTAGCCGTACCTGACGATAGCGCAACAACATCCACAACCACCCTTACTGCTGAGGAAACAAACGAAAACGATATACAGAAAGTGGAAGAAAAAGAGGAGGAAGAAAATTAGGTAGACTTGCTACTTCCGACGGTTGTTGTAAGGCATTGATTAAACTCACCGACCTCTTCGTTGTATTCAGTAATAAGTTTTCTATATTCCTCTACCGCTTCGTTGTACAGACGAGCTACGACATTGTATGAGTCCACACGCATCTTTTTTTCTTCAAGAGTGGTACCAGCACGCTCTATCTGTTCTTTACGCATGAGTGCAATATCACTGTAAATATCAAGTCTTTTTTTCAAAGAATCAATAGACTTTTTTAACACTGGATCAACACTTGGACATCCTGATTTTGGGAACCCAAAACTCTGCACAGCTATCCAAGTATTTCTTCCTTTGTAGGTACTTCTACCTACGGCTATACCTATCTCTGAATATGATTTGGACAATATGTTTTTTTTGTGCCCCGGACTATTCATCCATGCATCAACGACTGCTTTGCTTGAACCAAAATCTCCTAAAGCAAGATTCTCACCCACCACAATATATTCATACCCTGCATCATGTGCTAAATCAGAAACAGAATCACCGGTAGGGGACTCATGTGCAAAGTACTGGCGCGCAAACAAATCTATCATCTTTCTGCGCGCAACCTCGGAGAGTTGTACGTTAGATGCAAGGAGAGGAATGCCTTCCTTGTACCTTTGCGCATTCGTATACGCCAGTATTGAACCTGCATTAAGTATCGGTAATGGTTCTACAGCATAGATATGGGCAACCGGTAAGAAAATGGGAAAAAGTAGTATAAGAAAACATACAATGCTTTGTCGAATGCTTTTTTTCATATGACTATTGTAACAAACAAATATAGTACTGTACCACACCCAGCACACTTCCTTGCTTGTTTCTCTCTTTTGGTGTTTCCTATATACCATGGAGGAACTTGTTCAACAACTCATACAAAACGGTACATTACGTTCTCAAAATATCATTGAGGCGTTTTATGCAATCGATCGTAAAGATTTTGTTCCAGCAGAATCACAAGCATTGGCACATTCGGACCAACCCATCCATATCGGGTATCAACAGACTATTTCTCAACCGAGCACAGTTGCTTTTATGCTTGAACTCCTCAATGCAGAAAAGGGTCAACGTGTACTAGATATAGGCTCTGGTTCTTGTTGGACCACTGCCCTTTTAGCTCACATTGTTGGTCCCGAGGGTTTGGTGAAAGGACTAGAGCGTGTCGAAGAACTTGTTGCGTTTGGTGCACAGAATCTTGCAAAATACCACTTTACGCATGCGCAAGTTGAGCGAGCGGGCTCAGAACTTGGTAAGCCTAAGGATACACCGTACGACAGGATACTTGTTTCTGCAGCGGCTCGTGCATTTCCAAAGGAACTCCTTTCTCAAGTACGTGAAGAAGGAATAATAGTCCTGCCGGTACGAGACGCCGTCTGGAAAGTACTACGCGTCGAACATCAACCGCTTATTGAAAAATTTGAAGGGTATATTTTTGTACCACTCATCATCTCGTAGCAAAATCTTCACGTGGTATACTTTAGTCATATAGAAAATAAACACATACATATGACTGATGATAAACAATACACTTGTGCTGTAAAAGTGGGCGAACAAATTCCTGACTTTACACTGAAGGCATACCATAAAGACGCGATTGTAGAGATTTCACTTTCTGCTTTACAGGGCAAATGGCTTATTCTTTTCTTTTATCCAGCAGATTTTACCTTTGTATGCCCGACCGAACTTGAGGAGATGGCAGGGCTGTACAAAAAATTTGTCGAGGAGGGTGCGGAAGTACTTTCTGTATCAACCGACACTCATTGGGTGCATAAGGCATGGCATGATCAGTCAGAAGCTATCAAGAAAATTGAATTCCCAATGCTTGCAGACCCTACAGGAGAACTTTCACGAGCATTCGGTGTATATATAGAGAGTGAGGGCGTAACTCTCCGAGGGAGCTTCCTCATTGACCCTAAGGGCATCATTCAAGCTATGGAGGTACATGCTGATGGCGTCGGTCGCTCTGCCAAGGAACTTTTTAGGAAATTTCAAGCTGCAAAGTTTGTAACCGAACACGGTGGACAAGTCTGCCCTGCTTCATGGGAGCCGGGCGATGATACGCTGAAGCCGGGACTTGACCTCGTGGGAAAGATTTAAGAGTTTACCCTGTAGTGAAAATTGGCGAAACCGAACTCTTGCGCACAAGAGTTCGGCGCACAAAGTGCATCGCCAATTTCTACTACGGGGTTTTGAATGCATGCACCGTACCGAGCTATATCATGTGCCGAGCTCTGCTCTGGTACGTGATTTGCTCTGTACTAAAACACAGCTTCACCACAAGGGCCTTGCTCTGGTATGAGATTGAAAGTTGAAAAGCCCTTTCAGTACGGGGCTTTTGCATGCCAAGATTATTAGGAGTTTGTTTTAGGAAAGAACATATGGCGGTTATGAAGTACTGTCCTTGCCTAAAACATCCATAAATACCATAGAATACATGCATATATAATGCTATACTCCAACCATGTATCCCGTTAGAAATTTACTCATTTTCTGCGGAGGTATAACAATAAGGACATGGTTCAATCACATGAGTACACTATTTACTAGCTACCGATAATTTCTAACGGGATGAATACACACTCACAACAACTCCCAAAAGACGTTGACACTACAGAGATGACAGGAATGATACGAATCAATTCTCGAGGTTTTGGTTACGTCGATATTGAGGGAAGAGATGAGGATATAGAAATAGCTCCAGAACTTCTCAATACAGCACTTCATAGAGATATTGTAAAAATCGTCCCAAAACCGAAACGTCGTGCAGGACGCATTCGTGGCGAAGTGATTGAAATAATTGAACGAGCGAAAACTCGTTTTGTAGGAGTACTTGAAGAAGAACAAGGATTTGTTTTTTTTAAGCCTGATGATAAACGTTGCTACATTGATTTTATTATTGAGCGAAGCGAAAAAGAAATTCCTTTTGGCCAAAAGGTTGCCGTGGAACTCACCCGATGGTCATCCCCTAAGAAGAATCCTCTTGCTAAAATAGTCGAGGTACTTGGACTTGTTGGCACCCATGAGACTGCGATGCATTCTATAGTTGCTGAGCAGGGCTTTGATTGGAATTTTCCACACGAAGTAGAGCGCGAAGCAGATACGATTGAAAAAAATAACGAAGCGTTCTTTAGAGACGAGGTGGCACGAAGACGCGATTTCCGAGGAGTACCAACCTTCACCATAGACCCAGCAGATGCAAAAGACTTCGATGATGCCATATCAGTACAAACACTTGAAAACGGGCACATAGAAATAGGTGTCCATATCGCTGATGTCTCTGCGTACCTGCAGGCAGAAGGTCCCATGGACAAAGAAGCACAAAAACGAGGTACTTCTATCTATCTTGTGGACCGAACCATACCGATGCTTCCTGAAGCGCTTTCCAACAACCTGTGCTCAAGACGCGCAGGAGAGACTTACTGCGGGAAAAGGAGAACTTTTTGATGAACTTACCATCGCGGATACAATAGCGCGCGCACTACGAGAAAAACGATTTGCCAATGGTTCTATAGGGTTTGAGACAGACGAGATTAAGTTTGAACTTGATGAAACTGGACGACCTGTCCGCGCATTCAGAAAGGAACGACTCGATACCATGAAAATGATTGAGGACTTGATGCTCCTTGCAAACAGAGAAGTCGCAACATGGATAGCAAACGAAATTGAAAAAAAAGCAGCGAAAGGTGTGTTTGTGTGGCGAGTACACGACTCTCCTAAACTAGATCGTATACAAGAACTTTCACTTTTTCTTAAAGCTCTTGGGTATACCCTCCCGCACAAAGATGGACTGGTAAATGCGCAAGACCTGAACACTCTGTTTAAAGAAATCGAAGGCACGCCAGAGCAAGAGATGATAGAAACGGCAACCATACGCTCTATGGCGAAAGCGATATACACGACAAAAAATATCGGGCACTTCGGCCTAGCGTTTGACTACTATACACACTTCACCTCCCCTATACGTCGCTACCCTGATGTTATGGTGCACCGCATTGTCAAAAGCCATCTAGCAGGAAAGCCAGTTGCCGGAGCTCAGGCATTTACATGGCATGACCGGCTCTGCGCGCAGACGTCGGAGAGAGAAGTAGCGGCTATGGAAGCGGAACGAGATTCCATCAAACTTAAACAGGTTGAATACTTAGAACAACATATAGGTGAGGAATTTGACGGCGTTATAACCGGTATCAATGACTGGGGAATATTCGTAGAAGAACACGGAACCATGGCTGAAGGATTGGTACGCACAAGCTCACTTCGTGATGATTTCTACGAACTTACCGACCACGGCTTTCGCTTAGTTGGTACAAAGAATAAAAAGACCTTGTCGCTGGGAGACAAGGTCCGTGTCAAACTTGAAGGTGTCGATATAGAACGTAAGACAATCGACTGGGAGTTGGTGAACAAGCAGTAGTAAAAAAATGAAGAAGGTTGAACCTTCTTCATTTTTTATTTAGGCATTACAAACTAGTCTTTCAAATATTTTTCCGCAATTTTTCGAAGCTTGTCCACTTCCTTTGGCGAGTACATACCTCCACCTATTGCAGCTTCAAACTCCTCACGTTGAATCACTCCTCTTTTTTGCGTGGAAGACATGTTAGGGTCTCGATCCATACCTAAACCAAGCGCTGTATGAAGAGCTGCACGCTTTTGTTGATTAAGCTTAGACGAAGAAAAACTTGTTGGAAATACACCATCCAATTCTCTTTGGAGTCTATTATGATGCTCTGTAAGCTCATGAGCAGAAATGCCAGGAACAGTTTTTTTTCCAAATATTCCCATATGTAGTATGTTACTTAATAAAATTACGATTAATTTTTTAAGGCAATGTCTTCTATAACGACAGGCACAACAGGCACATCGCGAGGACCTGTAGCAACCTTTCCAATGGCATCTACCACATCCATACCCTCAATCACACGTCCAAACACAGGGTGCTGACTCGTGAGGGGTGGCTTATCGAAGTCTAGGTTTGTGTTGTCTACGAGATTGATGAAGAATTGACTACCGCCACTCTGAGGACCTGAGTTCGCCATTGCGAGTGTGCCTCGTACATTGCTATATCCGGCTACAAACTCATCCTCTATGGAGTACCCTGGGCCACCAGTTCCCCACATCGCTTGCTTGGTATCGTCTTTAGAGTTTGGATCGCCCCCTTGAATCATAAAACCATCTATGACGCGATGAAATTTGATACCATCATAGTAATTATCCGTTGCTAGTTTTAGGAAGTTGCCTGCAGTAATAGGCATGTCTTTTGTAAAAAGCTCTACCGTAATATCACCTTTGTTTGTCTTCATTACGACAATGGTGTTTTCTTGAACGTCACTCATGGATGTTTCTAGATTAGTTTGTTCACGCTCTGTTGATTCAGTTGTTGAACCATTGATAATAGCTTCATTTTCTAATGAGTACGGCTCTGACTGTACCTCATCAACTTCTACTTTTGGCTCTGCTGACTTGTTCGTCAACTTGGTCAAACCTAATAGCACGAGTAACATAATCGCTACAACTATGCCTAATTTATATAACTGTTTCATACGTAGAATATTTTATCACATTTTACTTTGCTACTGTAACCGCATCATCAAATTTGACTGAGAGGATACGCGATACGCCATCTATACCCATAGTAATACCGTAGAGAATATCGGCACGACTCATAGTCTCCCTGTTGTGCGTAATGACAATTAACTGACTCTTTTCTGAGAGATTCTGAATCATATCGCCATAGCGACGACTGTTTGCTTCATCAAGTGCCGCATCTGTCTCGTCAAGAATAAGAAATGGCGGTGGGTTTACCTGACTCATCGCAAAGATAAGTGCTATCGAGGTAAGCGCTCGCTCCCCTCCCGAAAGCATCATGAGAGACTGAATACGCTTCTTTGGGAGCGAGACGCTGATATCAACACCTGCTTGTGTATCGTCCTCTTCAGGAATCTCTCCATCAGTAAGCATTGTGTCAACGTCTGATTTACTTTTCCGTTTTATTTCGGAAAGTGTTAAGGAAGCAGACCCACCCCCAAACATCAGTGCAAAGAAACTGTTAAACTGAGTACTAATCTCAGTGAGCCCTTGGGTAAATTTTTCACCCAACTCCTTCTCAAGTTCGTTGATAAGTTTACGCAGTAGTTCAGCTGACTGTTCAAGGTCGACAAGTTCTTTTTCAAGAAACTCGTCTCGCTCTTTGACCTCTGTGTACTCTTTTGTTATTTCATCTGCAGAAGCTCCCCCTATCTCCTCAAGTCGTATTTTCATTTTTTCAAGATTTCGACGACGTTCTGTCTGCAGTGTGCGCTCTTTTTCATCATCTAAACCTAAATCGGTGTGGTCGTCCTTCGGTACAAAATCTTTATACCCTTGAATTTGACGACCAATGAGAACAATACCTTCCCCTATTTCTCGTTTAAACTCATCCTCATCACGACGCAATGTACTCTCACGCGCATCCAGTTTGGCAAGTGTCGAACGAAGCTCTGTTTGTGCTGCTATAAGAGTAAAGAGTTCACGCTCTATTTCCCTACTCTCATCTTTTTCTTTTTCTATTTCCTCACTTAATAGGCGCATCCTCTGCTCCTGTTCAAGGATATCTTTAGAAATATCTACACTTTTTGTTTCAGCAAACTCTTTTTCTTTTTGAAGTCTCAAAAGTATGCTTGTATCAGGTATATATTCTGTTTTTACAAGATGATGCCCTACAAACGCTGCAACAGTACGTCGAGCTTCTTTAAGTACTTTCTTGAGCATGTCAACATCTTCTTCGTCGTCACGTTCTTTCAGAATTAGTGTAAGCTCATCCCAGAAAGAACGGACAGTGCTGTATGAAATAGGCCTACCCTCCTCTTCCGAGGCTTTTTTCTTCTCGTCTTCAAGACGTCGTTCTTCAAAAGAGATTTGTCCTTCTATTCTACCCACTGAACGAGCAAAGGTTGTCTGCTCGGTACGCAATTCAGAAAGTCTTTTTTCAATTGTGAGAAGTGCTTCGCTTTCCTTATTGCCCTTTTTAGTCTTTTCCAATTCGCTTCGAATGTTTTCTATACGTTTACCGACCTCGCGAATTTCACGAGATGGTTCCTCGCGAAGTCCTGCAACACTTTCCCTTTCAAACTGAAGATGGTCTTCCTCATGTTTTAAATATTCATGATATGCGTACACAAGTTCTTCACGAAGTACGCGTGCTTTTTCAAGTTTCTTGACCTGTCGCTCTAAAAAACGTAGGTGTGGAATATTTTCATGACGAAGTGCTTCTACTTGCCCCCTGTTCTCCTCTGTTTTTTCAAGCTTTCTGAGACTCTCCTCTTTTTTATACTGGTACACACGAAGCCCTAGCGCATCTTCAATAATCTGCCGGCGCTCGCGTGATGTTGCAACTATAACTCTGTCTGCTTCTCCCTGTGAAATTATGTGGTGCCCCGATGCTCCGATATTTGCTCCAGCAAGAAGGTTGGAAACATCCTTAAGTCGGACTTTTGAACCATTGATAAGATACTCGTTTGTACCCTCTCGATACACAACACGTTCAATTACCACCTCATCAAAATCAATATCAAGAAGACGTTTGGTATTATCAAAAACGGCCTTGACCGATGCTCTGTTTGAACGAGGCACTTCAGAACTCCCACCCCAGATAAGGTCTTCACCTCGTTTGCCACGCAGGCTTTTAATAGACTGCTCTCCAAGGACAAACCGAAATGCCTCTGCGGTATTACTCTTCCCTGAGCCATTTGGCCCAACAATAGAGGTGATAGGGGTCGAAAACTCTAGGGTGCATTTTTTGCCGAAAGACTTAAAACCTATCAGTTCCAGAGATTTTAAATACATACAGTCATTATATAGGAGTTTGGGGTGTCGAGAAAAGCTTTGACCCAACTGATTACTAGACCTTTACCATTATTGTGGTACTGTGCATTTAGGTTTGTTTTTTGGCAAACACAACTTTCTATTCAAACAAGGAGAATGTTATGCGGAATATTGATAAAAAACGCCCTGTACTTGAAATTGATTTCATCGCACTTCGAAATGCAGTTGAACTAGCTGTAGCAGCATTCATTAAGAACTGCCCAGATGCAAATCCCAATCACAAAACAGGAGGGGTAATCCTACATAGATGTAACCGCGGAGTCGAGCAACATACTACGGTGGGCACACTTTCTATGCAGTCTGTGTATGAAGACCTCCTCACAACAGCAAGGAGAAAAATAGAGCAACTACAGATACACTTTACCCATATGACCAGTTATCAAAGTCGCGATCCTGAAAAAGGTTTATGGGGTGGTGGGTTAAACCTCTTCTGCAATGGACAAGTCGCATTAAGCGGACTTCCTGAACAAGCAGATGAAGCATGTCTCATGTGTGGACTCGTGCAGTGCGACCTTGTAATTATAGAACCATTTGTCACAAAGGCACTCAAAATCAGTGACAATACTGCACTGTATAAACGAATATGCAAAGGGATTTGTAAATGAACTGTAAAAATGATGGTACAAAAACGGTACTGTACGAAGGAAGTGTAGACATCTTTGGACCGGGAACATACCTACTCATCTGTCCAACCTGTTTTGAAGTAACTGAAGGTGGTGAACTGTGTGGTGCAGACAGAGAAGCACGCACACTTACTCCAAGTGAGCGAAAACTGGTTAAACACGGGATACGTATGCAGGAATACCGTGCCTCATTGGGTCCCCCGCCAAAACAGTACTGTGCATGTCCGATGTGTTTGACCGTGCTCAGGGTAGAAAAGAAACCATGTACAGCAGTAGGGACTGACTATATAGCTGGAGATGAATTGGTTGTGTACATTTATAAAAAAGCAGGTCAAGACGTGTGCAAATGCTTCGAGTGTAAGACTGAATTTTACGTATTTAATGATATGTTGATTCATGAATAATATTTTTGGAGGAAAAAATGGGACTTAGTCCCATTTTTGTATTTTACCTATACACAACTGAGAGACTTCTCTATCTAGTAAAGACTAAGTACGTCACATAGCTTAAGTAGAGCAGTACCATGAGGACCCCTTGCCATCTTTCAATCACGTGCTTTTTACCAACAAACATGATAAAGAACAGAATGGCACTTGCGAGAATGGTCATGAGTATATCCACGTCCGAACTTCTACTAAAAGGCAAAGGGCGAATAAGGGCGCTAAAACCAAGTATCCAAAAGATATTAAAAATATTTGAACCAACGACGTTGCCGATAGCAATATCGGTTTGCTTTTTATACGCAGCAATAGCCGATGTTGCGAGCTCTGGTAATGAGGTACCTATAGCAACAACAGTGAGGCCGATTAGCGACTGGCTCACATTAAAAGTTTCCGCAATGGTTACTGCCCCACCTACAATCCATTTACCTCCTACCACAAGCCCTAAGAGTCCCGTGAGTACAAACAAGACTGACTTGATGTAACTTAGTTCTTGTATGTCGTCGTTAGAAACTTCCCCAGTAACCTTGGATATACCAAAGGTGTAGTACAAAAATATGACAAAGAATGCCAGAAGAACGATACCATCAATAATTGCAGAGATTCCTAAGATGAGCAAAATATTTGCAATGTTACTTCCTAGAATGTTTCCAATAGCTATTTCCGTGTTGCCATTAATACTCGCAAAGATATTTACAATAAACTCAGGTGCAGATGTACCAAACGCCACAATCGTGAGACCAATTACTATTGGTGATATTTTAAGTTTATGAGCTATTGAGGCTGAACCGTCTACTAAGAAATCAGCTCCTTTGATAAGGAGTAGGAAACCAAGTATAAAAAGAATATATGTCATCATGCACAGTACTCTACTCTCTTTTCACACATAGTTAAACATCTTTATCAACGTTATAGAAAGAACGGTCTTTTGTAAGACCGTTCTTGGATACCATAGGTACAATGAGAACAAGAGTAGTACGTACGTATCACCTAAATACCATATAGTATCGACAGATACCGTAGACACCAAGTACCAATACCGAGAGTCCAAGTATTTGAAGACAAAATGAGAGTTGCCACACTGAGAGCATGACACCAAACATACCGAGTGCCAGAAATTGACATAAACCATTGACCGCAGAACCGATAGAGTCAACCGTAGCTCTTTTCTCAGAGGTAATGTGTTTATGCAGAAAGGCATTAAAGAATGGTCTTGCCATCCCACGTACCACGTTTTGCATAAGGACTAAACTTACAGAGAGCAAACTCACAAAGGTTCCCATGACCATAATAGGCAGCACGATAGCAAGGAGTAAGAGTACCACGACGCGAGCTTCACCAAACTTTTCCTTAATCCAATAAGCGTTTTTACAAAAGAACCACGCCACCACATTGAGTAAAAAGAATACCAACCCATAGTATTGAACATCAAGATGCACGACCTCAAAGTATGGGTTGTACGTGAAGAACCACACTTTTGATGCAACAGCTATGAGGGTTGAGAAACCGACAATCCACTTAATTTCCTTGTTGTTTGCAACAAACAGCAAGGAAACTTTCATGAGATTGTTGATTGCTTGCAGTGTTGTTTTCAGAATCTGAAACAATTCAGACAATGTGATTTTGCGCTTTTCTGTCTTCTTCTCCACTTTGCCAGTTTCCGTGAAGCATAGTGTTATACAAAAACAAACCACTACTCCAGGGATAGAAAGTACAATCGGAAGTCGCAGATGTATTTCTGCTAATAAACCAGAAAGTAATGAAAACACCGCAGTCACAAGTAAGAAAAACGAGATGACAGTACTTTCAAGTCTCTCATAGGTATGCTCCCTATCAAGCTCAGCAAGTGTATCGTAAATCAACGAGGTGTTCGCTCCCGATGAAAACGAAGCTCCTATCATCCACACAATGTTTGCGCTCCATACATCAAAGGGTGTTTGTATGCATGCAAACCATGCAATACTGACAACTTCACAGCCTGCTCCAATAACCACCATTTTCTTTCTACCGATAAGGTCTGCAAGTGCACCTGAAGGTGGTTCGAGAAATATATACCCAAAGAGGACTATTGCCTCCATGAAATATATTTCTCCCAATTTCATATGACCAAGCTCTGTAAGGCATGATATGAGAATCGGTCCCCACATCAAAGGCTCCCTAAAAACAACGTACCACTTATACAGCGTGATATTTCTCAGTGCTTTTTCTCGTTCCATTTCACTCCTCCTTTTTTAAGTTTTCAAAGAACAACTCTTGCCCGTGCTACATAAAAATCTCGGCTAGTTTTAATACGTAGCCGAGATGTTTCTTTCGAGTTATCTGCACAAAGATTTAGGGGGAGAATGGGTGCCGTTTGTTGAGAAAAGCGTCTTGGCTACATACAAACACAGTTGGGACATTCCATGTAGACACACATGAAAAGGCGCCAATATTCTTGGCTTCTTTTTGCTTGAGTAATGACGAGTATACGTAGACAAAATTACATAGTTTTATACTTAGATATATTATGATAATTTACAAAACTACTGTTACGAACATCGCCTCATCCCTTAGGTTGGAATGAGGCGACGAGTAGACTCTGTCTAGAAAAATGGCCTATTTGCCAAATGAGCAGTGTTGACGAACCTAATTATCAGCAATGCGAATTGGATATTACTGCATGGGTCCTCCAGCACTTTGCAAAAATCATCACAAATCACCTGCACGAGCACGTCCTCTAAAAGTTTTGCCTGTGTAATGGTGAGTCTTGTGTTCGCACTAACACCTTTTATGAGCGTATGGAAAAACTCAATAATCACTGAATCACTTGGCCTGGTACGATTGAGTACTTCTTCAATCAAATCTCTCCCATTGTGATATACCATTTCAGGTACAGAAAAAATGAACAAATTAATTCTCCCAATATCAACCTAAAGTGGCATATACAATGATTATTTATATGGTATTATACATAGAGTATTAATCAGGAAGAAAAAGTGAAAAACTCCACAAATGGGTGCAGAAATGGTAGAAACTCTTACTAGAATTTGTGCCTCTTTGGCCTTCAATAACCAACCTCCTTTCAGGATTGTATTCCCCAATTATTACAGGATATTGAACGAGCTTGGTATCACTTTCCTGTACACAGAACAATCTGATGAACAGAAGGATATTGAAAACATTTTTACTGCTATCCTCGAAGTCCCCGATGCTGATGATAGTATTAAATTCGTCGCGTTAACTTTCTTAAAACACCCTTCAGCTGTTGTAAGTAGTATCAGTAAAAAATGTGTGGCTGAATTCGAAAGCAACCCTGACAACGTTGCCATCGTTAACGCAGTAAAAAAACGCTCGAAGTACTATTAAGTGCCGAAGCTACCAAGGACCTACATTCGTAGGCCCTTGTCTGTTTAACAGTAATTATCAAGGTACAAGGTACCTTGATAAAATTTTTCATACGATTAATTGTATGACACAATGTTCGCTGTTGTTCCAAACTATGTATATGTTATAAACAATACAGAAGGTTCATTAAACTAGAAGGTGCAGTAACAAAGTCAAATGAAATCAAAAGGTGAACAAATGAGCAAGAAACACACTCGCGAAACCAATATTCCTATTACAGACGTAACCTCAGTTGCTATTCAAGATGGTCCGTCTTTCAGAAATCCTCTACCGAATTGCAAGGCTATGAACGAACTCGGTATTACCTTTCTCAACACTGACAACCCCGAAGAACGTGAGGCTATTGAAAAAATTTTTGCCGGTGTCCTCCAAGATCCTAACATCGACGATTGTAGAAAATTTGTCGCTTTAGCTTTCCTGAGACGCACAAATGCAATCGTTACCAACAACAGCAAAGACATCGTTACAGAGTTCGAAGAAGATCCTGTGAACGCGAACGTAGTCACTGCAGTGAAAGAACGTCTGGCATATTTTTAAACTTCACTATCCCCTACACTTTTTTCAAGGACCTGCACCATGTAGGTCCTTCTCTGTTTAATCAGTAATTATCAAGGTAGCCGGTACCCTGATAAGGCTATCAAAAATGAAAAATACTAGTTAGAATACTAGTGGCAATACTAGTATTCTAACTGTATTTACATACCGCACACTTTTTAGAATTTAATTGTCCCTGTCCCCCATGTACTTAGTATCTTTTTTCAATAAATGAGTAAGGTTCAACCTTACTCATTTTGCTCTACCATTTCATTACACCTCCTACTTAGAATCAAAATAAATATCTCTAGTTTCAGGACTCCCCACCAAAAATTGTCCCTGTCCCCATTTCTACAAGGAGTTATTGAAAGAGGCTGAACCTTACGGTTAACCGTAAGGTAAGAATACGGCTACTAGCAAATGGAGAAATTTCTACCACAAGGGCACGCAAGAGTGTTTCATTTTTCTAATTCGTTCCTCTCATTCCCCCACGTAATTTCTTTTATCTCCTCAATATAATATTTTGCAGAATTAACCAAAGCCACCATAGAATCATCTGAATTTTCAATAAATCGTTGAAAATACTCATCAGCTTGCACAGGGTTATTAAGTTTAAAATACGTAATAAATCCCAGCCAGTAATATACTTGAACTGTCTGAGTTTTTTTTAAAATCCTAATATTAAATAACCACACATCTTTAGCAGTTAACTCGTCATTATCACATTTTAATAATTTTAGTTGTTCACAACATTTAAGTGCATCTTTATATTCTTTCAGCCAAAGATGAAGAAAAGTTTTGCTGTATAACCACTGATACTGTTCCCCAGACAATGATTCAACAAGCTTAATTGTCTCTTGAGCTTTTCTTGCATCACCGCAACCATCATCAAATTCAAGTATTGCTCGTTTAAGTAATGAGCTTATATTATTAGGATTATACTCAAGCGCTTTCTTAACTGATACTCCATATTCAACACCAGGTTTTTCTTTAAGTAATTCAATAGTTGCTTTAGTATCGTATTCAACCGAAAGTAAATTTTTTAGATTTTTTTTACTTATAGGTATCTCACTGTTATTTATTGCATTGTAAAGAGGTTCATGCAATTTAATCGCCATCATGTAATCACCCGAGAGGAGCGCAGCGCGTCCAGTTACATAATCCAAAGCGATAGCAACTTGGTCAGCTCGAAATTTGAAATTATCAAACTGTAAATTTTTTTCAAATTCAAGTTGATTTGGTAATAAAGCGTTTAATTCTTCTCTAAGTTTTACTTGTTGCACTTCTTGAATTGGCTTATGTTTTACAGCTCCCTTGAGTATAAAATAATATTTTTCACCTACAGTCGTATTTACACGCCTCTTCACAGCACCCCATATACAAAAGTGGGCATTTGTTTTTTTTAAAACATCTCTAACATCTTCAATTGTGTCGATTTTTTCTGACTGATGATTTTTAAGGACAAGTAAATCAAATGGGGCCTTAAGTTGATCTATTCTACTATGTAACGGTTTTATAAAGTCTTGCTTTAATAATTTTTGATCATCAACACAATCAACCCTAATTGCAACTACTACACCAATTTGTTTTTTTGATCTTTTGGGATAGTACCAAACATGAAACGCCCAACAAATTGAGTCAAGGATTAGTGATATAACAGTAAGAAAAACATAATCCCTTGTTGTAAGTATGTTTACTGGTAACAAGTTCCATAAAATAGATATAACTATATAAGTTAATGCGAGAGATGCTATTAAACCATGTACGGTATGGAATCTGTTTGCTGCAATATCTAAACCTTTTTCTATTATTTTTTCAGACATATTTTTAAAAAGTATACTTTTATTGCAGAAACCAATCGACGTCATTAATACTAGTATTAATGACGTCGATGTAATGTGCTATTTGTCTCACCTATCACAGTGCCTCAGTTAGATGAAATTCGTGGTGTCTCAGTCGTTCATACTTGAGTAAAGTTCGAGGCGTCCAGCATTTTAGCTTCAAGCAACTTACGTAAAGCTCACGCTTCTTAAACGAGATGAAATTCGAGGCGTCGAGGAATCAACCTTTCGAGCAATATGTCGTTATATTGCGGAGGAAGTTGATTCCGATGACAACGAAGAAGTTCGCTCGTTTTAGAAGTGTGCTAGTTGATTTCGCAAGAGTTGCCCGAACAAGCAAGTTCCTTCGCCTGCTCCGTCTCATCCCGAAACTCATACGTCACCAACTTCGAGTAATCAACATTCTTGTACTTCGCTGAGAGCTTCTCATACTCCTCTTTGGTGATTTCTTCGTACGGTGAAAGCTGATGTACTTGCCCAACGCGCGGGAGGAATG
>LCFC01000005.1 GCA_000998805.1 Parcubacteria group bacterium GW2011_GWA2_43_11 | reverse complement strand
CCAATGGCAAGCCGACATACCCAAGTCCAACCACTGCAACGGTTTCAAGTGCTATACGCATCCCCCTTTCCTTGGTTACGAGAGAAGTTGTTTGTTCTCCAAAGTATATATTTTCAGGTTCATGTTCTGTTTGACTAGACCATGACGTTGCCACATGTTTGTTTCTTATCTTTTTCATAACTGTTTTGTTAGTAAATAATGTTTGGTTATATATATAGAAAGTGTGCTTGGCACTTTTTCTCTACATGTACTTGTTCTAAAAATGAGTATTTCTATATAGCTTTAGATTACGCAATACAACTACTCGTTTTCTAAGAGTATAGGGAAATACAATGAAACTTATGTGAAGTATTAAATATTTTGTGTAACAAAAAAATTAACACCATGTTTTCTGGCGCCGTAAATACATACTTGGTACTTGCGTGCGATTAGGACTTGCGAAAACGGATACACCACAAGAGTACTTCATTTTCACCACAAGAGTACTTCTTGTTTTCTAGCTCCCTTTGGTCGCAAGAAAACAATGTCGTGTACGCCTTCGGCTAACAAAAATTGGTCGCACTTCATCGGCGTGCAAACAAAATAATACGAGGCGTATAGGCAGTACGATGAGAATTATTTTGTGTAGCGTAACAAAGAAATGAGCCATTGTTTTCAAGGAGCGCAGCGATTATGAAAACAGGAATGCGACCAATTTTTCTTATGAGGAACGAATTAGAAAAATGAAGTACTCCTGTGGTGCCCTTGTGGTGTATCCGTTTGCGTAGGTCCTAGTTTAGATGTGAGAGCCAGCTACATACCCAGTACTCCAGCAGAGCTGTAGACTGTAGCCACCTGAAGGCCTGTCAATATTGAGCACATCACCCACAATATATAGACCTTGTACAAGGCGAGATTCCATTGTTTTGAAGTTTACTTCAGTAGGCAAAATTCCTCCTGAAGATATGACCGCTTTCTCAGCGCCAAGTAAACGGTTAACCGTACAGGTTAAGGCTTTCATGCATGTTACAATTTTTACTCTATCGTGCGCACGAAGTGAGTGATTTGGTGTTTCTCCGTCGACACCTGTTATTTCTAGTAGAGGCCCCACCATGCCTGAGGGGATAAATATTCCCAAGACATTTTTTATTTTTTTATTGGATTCTTGCGCAAGTAGAGTTTGGAAAGTTTTTCGCAATTCGCCAATTTCGTGTGTCGGAAGTACATCAAGTTTGAGCGTGACCGTGCCCTGAGAGAGTAGTGTTCCTATTGTTTTACTTAAGTTAAGGACCAGAGGACCACTCAGGCCAACATGAGTAAAAAGTACTTTTCCAGACTGTACACACTGCTTTTTCTCATCACAGTAGAGAGTAAGTTTGCATTCTGGTAGTGCAATTCCTGCAAGTTTTTTTACCCATGTATCCTTGAGTGAAATAGGCACAAGTGCGTAGTTATTTTTTTGCACTTCATGTCCGAGTGTTGAAAGCCATGTAAAACATTCTCCGGTTGACCCTGTTTCTGGGTGGGATACGCCACCTGAAGCAACAACGCATTTTTTTGCGCAAACACGCTTTGTGTTTAGTAGAGTAATATAAAACAAACCACTTTTTTCATCTTTAGTAATCGCTGTCACGGTGCATCTTGTACGCACTGTGACTTTGCTGTGTTCCATATAGGTAACGAGCGCATCGCGAACTGTTTTTGCAGAATTAGAAACAGGAAATAATCTCCCTTCATTTTCTTCTTTAAGTGCAATACCTTTCGAAGCAAAAAATTTCATTGAGTCAGTGACACCGTGTTGTGCAAATGTGGAGTATAAAAATTTACTTCCAGTTTTGTATTTAAGAACCATTTCCCGGACATTTGTTTTGTTGTTGGTAATGTTACATCTGCCACCACCGGTTAGAAGTAGTTTCTTTCCAAAGATTGGATTTTTTTCAAGTAGCAGTACTGAATGTCCTCGTTCTCCTGCTCTACCAGCAGTCATCATACCTGCAGGACCACCACCTATGACAATTACGTCCCATACTTTGTTATCTTCGTCGTTTGCGTTTTTTGCGTTCATTGGTTACAGGTAAGAATACTCTTCTCTCAATGACATTCAAGAATTTTTCATGAAGAAACAGACCTACTATCGCTTGTATTCCCATTTAGTGTAGGAAAATACAAAGACCCGAAGCGAACCCCGGGTCTTTTTGTTGAATTGAAAAAAGTAATCGCTAGATTTTAAGTTGGTGGAACTTCATCGTTGTCATGTCGGTAACGCCGACAAGAATTTTCATATTGAGATTTTTGATATTTTCTCCAAGTGCATCTTGTGCAACTTTGGAATAGGAATCTGACTGCGTCATTGCAATTCCTTTTTCCTCAAGGTTTCGATATGGTGCTGAAATAATAAGAAGTGCTCCCCCTTTTTTTAAGTTAGGATTGCTCTCAAAGTTGCCTCGAACGATGTTGCCCGCAATTGCTATCGCATCTTTCCACGTGTGGTCGTAGTATTTGTAAGGGCCAATTATGAGCGCACGGTTAGGTAGGTGTAGCCAATCAAAACCACGCCCTACACAAATAATGTCTTCTCCATGTACAAGCTCAGAATGAGGTCTGGCACCAGCAAGTTTGAGTGTGCGTACGTGAGCACGATCTCCATATGCAAGTGGTAGAAGATCATTGAGCATCTGTTCTGAAATGTCCGGGTAGATACGAGAAAGCTTAACACGTATTGCAGTAGCATCTGCTACCTCAGTGTTTTCAGCAATAGAGAAAGTTTCACCTGCTTCGTTTGTAAAGACGATTGAATCTTCATCAGTCTCTATACCAAGAAGTATAGCCCCCATTTCGATGTTGTGTGTACCAAACACAACATCAAACTCCTTCTTGAGTGCTATGGCACCACTGCGAGCAGACGCAGTATCATATTTGTGTCCTGCACATCCGCGATGTTTGTCGCCTTTTGAAAAGTGGTATGTACAGAGTGACAAGGTCGGTCTGCCTTGTCGCATTGCCTCCTCATTTTCTTCACGAACGAGGTGATTAAGGTAAGGGTCTCCAAGAAGTGTAAACTTGCCCCCAACATGGCGGAACGGGCGAAATACACCTATAGGAACACCGGTGATGAAAGGAAGGTTAATTCTTCCATCCATACATTTGAAAACCAAGATGTTCGTTGGGTGATTCGCTACGTACCTTGCTCGTTCATCTTGAGCTGCTTGAGAGCAATACACAGCACTCCTCCCCTTGTTTAATTCGATAATCTCATTTTCTAACATGGTATCTCCTTATGTTTTATTCAACAGATAAGGTTCGTAAGTCCCTACAAGTTAAATCATTCTTATAATAATAAGTCAAGTATATATTTTTTTTGTAAATTATGAAGCATCTAATCAACACGCACCCTTGTTGCAGTATCGGGAGATGATGAAGGTTCCGCAGGATACCAATCAAGGAGTACTACCTCAATGTTTTGATTACCTTGATTTATGAGGTTTTTAAACTTTTCAACATCACTCAGTCCAGCACTACCTCGATAGTGGTAGGGATACACCATTGCGGGTGCAAAGGCCAAGACTGCCTCCGCCGCATCTTCCACTGACATAGTGTATGGCAAATTCATGGGAATAAGTGCAACATGTATATTTTTAAGTGCATGCATTTCTGGCGTACCTTCAGTATCACCTGCCACATACACACGTGCACCGTCTTTTTCCAGAACATAGCCATTTCCTCTCCCCTTCGTATGAGCCTCGTCAGAGCGTTCAGGGATGTTGTACATAGGAATTGCCTCAATCGTGACACCTTTCTGTTCAGTTTTTTCTCCGTTTGTAAGTGTGATTGTTTTATCTTTAAGTGAAATCGGAAGTTGAGCTGCAACTTGAGCAGGCGCAACAATGATGGTCGTATCCCCAACAACAGCATTCAATGTTGATGTATTGAAGTGATCTCCATGGATGTCAGTAATCAAAATAATATCTGCTGTTGGCTTGCCGGAAAATGCAATACCTCCTCCTACAGGGTCAACGTATATGACCTTGTCCGCAATATTAATAACTGCCGTTGCGTGTTCTATGGGGGTTATTGTAATAGCCTGTGCAACGTCATCCACACTTGTTGTTTTGGTATCCTCACTAGTTTCAGATGATTTTTCTGGCAACATACGCACACCAACTAGAATCAATCCGAGCACCAAGAGAGTAATTCCTCCTATAACTACTGGGTTTTTCATGTTGAATAGTATACCAGTATCTTGTTATTGACTTAAATTCTGAAATAAGTGGCAATTTATGAGTTGAAAGTTAAAAGTTAAATGTTGAAAGTCAAAAACACAGACTTCGCTAGGTAGATGGCTGAGAGCATAAATCTTAAAATACTAAAATTAATTTTAGTATTTACTTCGTTGACTCAAAACTTACCTCTCAGAGCGATACCCGCTCCGCCACAGCGTGGCAAGAACTTTAAACTTTCAACATTTAACTTTTAACTCATCAATCTTTTGGCCTCAAAAGTGGAAACATGACCACATCGCGAAGATTTTTTTGTTGTGTAAGAAGTGCTACTATCCTCTCAAGCCCCATTCCCCACCCGGAGATTGGGGGCATACCATACTCCATAGCCTCTACGTAATCATCATCCTTAGTCATCGCATCTTCGTCCCCGCCAAGTTTTGCTTTAGTCTGAAAATCAAATCGTTCGTTTTGGTCGATAGGATCAATAAGCTCGCTATATGCATTAAGTATTTCCCAACCGTTTATGACAAGCTGGAAGCGATCAACTATGAGTGGGTTAGTGTCATTCTTGCGTGCGAGGGGGGAAAGGTCTAGGGGGTGGTTTATTAAAAACACAGGTTTCACCAACTTGGGTCGTGACACTTTCTTGTAGAGTGAGTCAATAAGATTGCCTCTACCTAGCTTTTCAATATCCACGATGTTAATACCTTTCTTTTTAATCTCCTCTCGTAAGTCTTCTGCTGTAGGAAATGCGTCAATATCAATATTACAATCTTGAAGTAAGAGCTCTCGGAAAGACACTCTCTGCCATGGTCCACTAAAATCAACATCTACCAGCTCCTCGTCTTTGTTGTATATCTGCATTACAAGATTCCCCTTCAGTTTTTGTATTACTTCAGTCAACATCTTCTCCGTAAACCGCATGTTGTCTTCAAAATCCCAGTAGGCTGCATAATGTTCTATCATCGTAAATTCCTGCAGATGACTTGAGTCCATACCTTCGTTGCGGAATACGCGGGCTACCTCAAATATCCTGTCAAAACCACCGACGATAGCTTCCTTGAGGAAAAGTTCAGGTGCTATGCGTAGGTATACATCAAGATCAAGAGCGTTGTAGTGTGTTGTAAAAGGCTTGGCAAGTGCACCTGATGCTGTGTTTGAAAGCACTGGAGTGTCTATTTCCAGAAAACCGTTTTCCACATAAAATTTCCTGAGTTCCCAGATAAAATCACTTCTGAATTTAAAACGATCAAAAGTTTCTTTGTTAGTAATGAGATCGAGATATCGTTTGCGGTACATCGTTTCTATATCTTTAAGCCCGTGCCATTTCTCTGGAAGTGCTCGAAGTGCTTTGCTCAGAAATGTGAATGACTTTACCAATACGGACAGCTCACCCTTTTGTGTTGTAAAAATTTCACCCTCAACACCCACAAAGTCTCCGATACTGAGAATCGCAAAAAAGTTTTTGTATGTTTCTTGGTCAACTTCACCAACCTTGAGCACGAGCTGTATCTTTCCTGAAAAGTCCTGTAATTGACAAAAACCCATCTTTCCCATATTTCTCGAAAGGATGATTCTTCCGGCAATGCGGACGTTTGGAGTTCCTACCACTAAACTACGTGCCTCAGTAATAGTGTGAGTCCTTTCATACTTGCTGGCATACGGTGCCATGCCAAGCTCCTTGATAAGTTCCAGTTTCTTGATACGGTCAGCACGCTCTTCAGGTTTCCGTTCTTCATCAGTAGTGTGTTCAGTTTGCATAGATTCGATTATACCGTAAAGGAGTGGAAAAGCCGAGAGTTTACGAATTAGGATACTAAGAAACTTTTAATTACGTAACTAATACTAGTGAGAATACTAGAATTAATTATCTAGATAATAAAATGTGTTATTCTCAATTGCTTCATAGGACCGGCGGACGCGATTACCCAACTTTTGGTTTGAGAGTAATGGAATAGCTTCATCCTTTTCAAAAAACCGGCACTCAGTTAGCTCATCTTCTTGTAGTGAAATGCTTTGTATTTGCTCTTCTATCAGTACTCCCCCATAAAACATAAACTGCAGTGATTCAGTTATGTGTCCATTTCCAGGGTAGTAGGCAAGACACACTAATGAGAGTGTTTCTGTAGGAATAGTAAGATTAAGTTCTTCTTGCACCTCGCGGAGCGCGCCTTGTAGTGGAGATTCGTTCGCATCAATCACTCCTCCTGGAATTCCCCATCCATCCTTGTAGCTCATTTTTACCAAAAGCACTTCCTGTTTGTCATTGAAAAACAAAACACCTGCCGCCATCCGCTTTCGTGGGAGTGATTTATAAAATTCTTCTTCTGGCATTTTTTCTTTCATGGAAATGTATTGGAATATATTTATTTTATAGATCCTATTATATACATAAACTGCTATACTTTATGCATGATATCGATAAGAAATGCGTCTCGCAAACGCATACTGCTTTTTTGTGTTATTTTCTCGAGCGTACTACTAAGCGTGTTCTTAATTTCTTATTCGATTGATAAAAAAATCATGCGTGAATATGCATTACTGGCTTCGGAAGTCACGTACGACAGAACTGGACAAGTTATCCGCATAGATTTAAATCCGAATGAACAAGTGTGCATGTTTGCTACGACATTTCCAAAGCAACTTTCTTCTCTTGTATTGCGCAAAGAAGACGACTGGTTTTACTATCATCCCGGCGTGCACATATTTCGTCTTATACGTGTAGCGATTGAGTATCTCAATAATAGTCCTCACGGAGGAGCCAGTACCATTACACAACAACTTGGGAAAACAGTACTTCATACCACGAGTGAACGAACCTTTACTAACAAACTGTATGAGCTTGGTGTTGCATGTATACTTGAGCTCTACCATTCGAAAGATGACATACTGGTGATGTACCTCAATACCGTTCCCTTGGGTGGAAATATTCAAGGGTTTCCTGCTGCAGCACGCGCATACTTTGGTAAACAAGTCGCGGAGCTCAATGAGAATGAAATCCTCCAGCTTATCTCAGCACTTTCAAACCCAAATAGTGCACGACCTCACACGGATACAAATTTTGCACAAGCACTTGAGCTCGCAAATACACTCGGTACACATATGCCACTACAAACAGCAAATGCAACGAAAAATGATAGTGGTGTTTGGCTTGAACTTTCAGATTTACTTGAGGGGTGCACGTCATGTACGGCCACAATAGATGTAGATCTTACGGAACGTATCAGAAGTATTCTTGCAGACCATGTTGAGCGTGGTCTGAAGTATGGGAGTACACACGGTGCCGTTGCTGTAGTAGATGTACACACTGGTGAGATACTGGCTCTCGTCGGATCACCTGCTCCAGATACTGAAACTGAAGGAATGCGGATAAATATGGCACTTGAGACCCGACCTATCGGAAGCACTATTAAACCTTTTCTTTATCTACTCGGCTTCACAAAAGGACTTCGTCCGTATACGCGTGTGGAGGATAGGGAGTATAAATATGAAATAGAGACAGGCTTTCCACTCTACCCAAAAAACTATGATGGAAAATATCGAGGTATGGTTACGCTTGAGGAGTCACTTGCGAATAGTCTTAACGTACCAACGGTAGAAGTGCAACGATTCATAACCTTACCTGATACATACGCGTATCTTGAAAATGTTTTGGGTTTTTCTCCGCGTCAATCTTGGGATTCGTATGCCTATGGTATTGCGCTAGGAGGGTTGGAACTAGATCTTGTCACACTTACACACTCGTTTTCTGCCCTAGCAAACCATGGAGTCTTACGACGTCTTGTCTCAGCACATACGAAGGATGGTAATCCATATTACTTCACGCCACCACATTCTGTTTTACGTGAGGATACAGTGATTGCAAATCCCGACGAAGTAGCCCTTATAAATGCCATCCTGACAGATCGCACTGCAGGGGTGGAGCAATTCGGAATTACGGGAAGTTTACACCTCTCACGTGGAGGATATGGAGTCAAAACAGGAACTTCAAGAGACTACCATGACAGCTGGACTGTTGGATACACAGGTGATTTCGCGGTGGGTGTATGGATTGGTAATGTAAAAAACACCCCTATGAATATGGTTTCAGGTTCAGCAGGAGCTGGTATGGTATGGCATGATGTTATGGAGCTTATGTTCACGACACCCTATGACAAAAAAACACCCATAGATCTTTCTTCTGTAGTTCCTGTTTCGAGCAATCGTGGGCATTCTTGGGGTCTTGCTTCAGATAATGTTGAAGTAGCGAGATCATTACTTGAAAGCAACACTTTGATTCTTTTTCCACACAATTTTGATACTTTTTTATTTACCGAGGGTATGCGTGTACCACTCACAGCACGGGATGACGTTGTGTGGTCAATAGATGGAAAAGAGCACATGGGTGATGCGTGGTATCCGACGCACGAAGGAACGTATAGTATTAGCGCAAGTAGTGCTACACAGGATGAGCAAATAGAAGTTAGGGTTGTTAGTGAGCCGACTAGGATTCCGAAATAGCATAGAACCTACGTAAACGGCGCACTTCGTTGTCAAACTTCACAAAATGTCGTTCACTGTACGACGTGTACAGCTCATTCCATTTTGTTCGTTTTTCTAGAACTGCATCCGTTTACGTAGGTTCTATAGTAAATGAGCTACCGTAGGTACGACCATACACTTCTGGGGTGTACATTTCTTGTACTACTGCAGGCATGTGACGGTATGTGCCAGGGATGAGAGCTCGAAGCGTATACTCATACACATAGGTACCCGGCTGTACTTCTTCTGTAAAGGTAAATACTCTATCATCGCGCATTTCCTCATACGTTGTTGGCCACTTTCGTTGCCCTGGCTCGGGGTCATCCCAAGGAACCTCTGCTATATCTTCATAAGCTTCTCCATTGTCATCATAGCTCAAATCACGAGATTCTTCTGTAGCAAATTTGAAATTCACTAACTCAAACCCAGCTGGTATGTAACTTTCCACACTTACTGCATGAGATATTCTCGGAACGGTAATTTCGATTTTTCCTGTCACAATATCTCCTACATGTGCTTTCTGTATCGCTTCGCTCGTACCGTGTTTTACAAGAGTTCGTTCAATAGTAAATCCTTCATCACGAGGAGGCACCAAGTCAGGGGGCAATGCATACCTGAGTTGCATGTCGTAGTACACCGTCTCTGGCTTCGATTCCTCAGACTTTTTTATAGTTATGTGATGAATTTTTTCACGAGTGAACTCTGAGATTGGAAAAGTGTATGATAATGAATCAAAAAGTGACTGGGGTGTGACTCTATGTGTTGCAACAGAAGTTGTGTCTTTAAATAGTTCAAGAAGATATGCCGAACGATTCTCTTCTCGTTTCTCTGCGAGACGTAGAATCGTGTCAAGAACCATGTAGGTAGCGTTGGTTGAGCCCCAGCCACCATCTGCTTGTTTACTTACCATAAGCCAACGTAACATAGTATCAAGTGCTACATGTTCTCCACCTCTCTGTGTGATAGCTCGAAGAAGTAACACTGTATTTTTTTCATTACTTTCAAACCAGACGTACTCAGTTTTAGGCCCATTTGTTACAAACGCTCCTCGAGCATCCAAGGTAAGTCTGTTTTGTAATGCTGAATAATACGCTTCAGCAATGTTGTCGGGATACGGACCTTCGTATGTTGCTACCGCAAGGTATCCCAAGGCAGTTGACGACAGCTGTTCAAGCGTTAAGGTAGTATTGGCTAGAGCGATAACTCTAGGTGCAATTTCTTGCTTATCTTCAATTGATACATACGGTGAAGATAACGCATATGCTATTCGAGCAACTAAATCATTTGAATTATATTGTCCACTCTGTGCAAAAGCTTCTAAAATATATTTTACTGCACGATTAAAAACTTCATCAGGTACGGTGTACCCTGCATCTTTGAGGGTTGTAAGTGCAGTTATCACTTCTACAGTAAGATGCATACTTGCTGGTGAACCACTATAGAACGAAAATCCACCTTCTCCTGTTTGCCGACCAAGAAGTTCTGTAAGATCAGTCTCTATGGAGTCATCCACGGAGTACGATGGATCGTCAAAAACTTGGCTTGTGACTTTTGACAGTGTCTCTTCGTCATAGAGATTACTCATTCGATGTATCGTCGCAAGTGATGCAAGTCTACTTGCTATCTGTTCTGTGCATTCATAGGGATAGCGAGACATAACAGAAATAGCACTAAATAATGAAGTGATAAGAGTTGGTTGAGCACGCACAATAAGTTCACCTTGGTTTTCAAGAACATAGTCTGGTACATATATAGATTCAGATATCGAACCACCTTTTGTCATCCCTGCGGTGGCCGTCACTTCATAGGTCATGTCTTCGAGAATAGGTATACGTTGCTCTACAACGTCTTTTACAGCGTCATTCTTAGCATAAAAGGTAACAAGATGACTTCCTTTGGTAATATTCTGTGGTGCTTGCGTAGCAAAGTAGACTGTTTTTTGTGAGTTTGCGTTCACGTGTACAGATTTTGGTTTCGTATCAATTAAAGTAAGTGTAGCTGACTCAATGTGTGCAAGCGTTGTAATGTCTTCGTTGGTATTATTTGCAACCTGTATACCAAGCCATACGACGTCACCAGGAATGACGAATCGTGGTCGCTGAGGAATAGCCATAAGATTTTTCTTTGTTGTAAATTCTTCATAAGACACTCCTAGCTTGGTATCCTGAGTTACTCCGAGAGACTCTATTTGCCATGTCGTGAGATTGTCTGGCAAGACAAAGCGCACAGTCGCTTCTCCTGTCGCGTTTGTAACGACACTTGCCTCCCAATATGCAGTGTCTTTAAATATTCCTCGTTTGCGAGTTTCAAGATCTTCACTGTCACCTCCACCCCCTTTGGTGCCTGTGGGTATTTCTTGTTCAATTAGCATATTTTTGGCACTGTGAGAAGTAGAAATGCCAAGTGGCAAACTACCATAAAAGAAACTTATTGGATCTTTTTTAGGATTACCCATGAGAGCAAGAACCGACATATCAACGATAGCGAGTGATACATCCGCAGACACGGATGCTCCTGTATGATCAGTAGTTTTGACGGTGAGTGTCACTTCTTCACCCGGAAGATATGATTGTTTGCTAGGAACAACGTCGATAGTAAGTTCATGATCTGCAACATCCGTGCGAATCTCAGTCGCTCCATACTTTACCTCAGGACCAGGACCTAGGAGGAGCACACTCGCATATACAGATGGAGCATAGTTTTTATGTATAGGTATCTTTTGTGTACCAATAGAATTTGTTATTCGCTGAATCCAGTACTCGTAAACAGCACCTCGTTCAACAGTGATGAGTGCACGCGCATCTGCGTAGGGTGACTCAAAAACAATAGTAGCCTCTTCACCGGTCGAGTAGCTTGGTTTGTTGGTTTTTACAGTAAGGGCTTCATTGTTGGTAGGACGAACATCTGTAGTACCTTTTCCTGATACATACAGTTGTGTCATTGAGCGTATAGGGTTGCTATCTTTGTCCTTACCTGTAAGTATGAGCTCGTAGACTCCGGGTTGTGTAAATACTACGTTATCTGTTGCATCTCCAGAATCATTTGTGTGTATCGTGCGTGTTTCGATAGGTGTTTTCTTTTCTTCAGAATGCCAGTAATATCCACCATCGACTTCCTGACGTCGATATGATACCCATTCGACACGTATGACTTGTAAGGATAGGTTTTTAATCGCTTGTGGCACACCTTGTACGTCAACACTCTTTATACGTACACCGAGTGGTTCATCTTGTATAGCAACATACTTGTCTGTTTTAATACCGAGGTAGTATTCTCCTCTGTGAACAACAACGGTGTTTTGACCAGTGATTTGCTTACCGTTTGCATCTGTTACTCTGGCTATGACGGTAAAGAGTTTGCTACCTGTCTCTTCTGGTTTTTCAAAATAAGTAGTAAAGGTTAGTGGTACATCTATGAAGGCCTTTCCATTTTCATCAAGTGTTACCGTAGATCGAGTTATAAATTCATCACCATATCCGCACCAATAGCAACTATACCAGTCACTTCCAAATGAAAAATATTCATCTGTGTAGCGGTCAAAGTGATAGTCTTGTGCAAGTACCGTGTATTCAAGCTCGCCATTCGCTACAGGCATATCAAAGTAGTAACGAGCATCCACTTCCAATCTAGCAGTTTCTTCTGCAATGTATTCAGAAGTTTCTGTTTGTACATCAACCTTGAAAGGTGCTCCTACATATTCTTCTACATCGAACCAACCATAGCCTTGGAAAGTGGAAATACTGTACCGTCCAAGAGGTGCATCCTTCGGTAGTTCTATAGAGAGATTAAATGTACCGTACACAGATACAGGTACCGTTTGTTTTGAAATGGTATCATTACGACTGTCAATTATTTCTACGGTAGCGTTGTACGTATTTGCAGTGCTCCACGTATTGTCATACCCGACTCTATCAATACCTTTAATCTGTACTGTATCACCGGGACGATAGATAGGTCTGTCAGTGTAAAGATATGTCGCTGATTGTGTTCCGATATTCCAATTATATGCAAGCGTGTCCATAGCAGCAGAAACGACTGCAGTATCACCACCTAGGGTCACGACGGCACCACGTGTGTTCTCGTGTGCTGGTAGCTGTGCAATACCCTCAATATTCGTTGTTTGTTTTTCTGTACTGAACAGGTTCTTACCAGCAAAAGTTTCAACCGTTGCGCCGTATACTGGCTCAAGTGAGTTTGCATGTAAGACCCAGTAGAGATTGTTGCCAACCACTTTTGCCCCTCGTGTCAAAGGTGTGTATTCGTCCGTATACCAGTCAAGTCTTTTTTCTCCTACGGTAAAGTTAGAAATAGAAAGTAATGTTCGGTCAAACATTTGCACACCTTTTTCATTTTTGTAGTTTGGATGGGTGAATGAAATTACGTAGTGACCACGAGTGTCTTCGAAGTGGTCAGCAACATCAAAGTGGAAGTAGTTATTTACCCAGTATGTATCAGGTAAATCAACCGTCACTTCCTTCACCGTCTCGCAAATAGATGTGGGTGGCTTGTTATCACTGTCAGTGCCCTCATCAAGAATGCGCAAAAAATTATTTGCACTAACTTTACAGATATGTACCTGTACATAGGGTAGGTTTTCAACACCATAGGTCAAGCGAGATTTCCCTGGGACGCTAACGTTATAGTATTTCTGGAGATTATAAAATCGGGTATAGTTGCTTGACGCAGATCCTGTTGTGAACTGTAGGTCACGTTGTGTTCGTGAACCAAACTCATCTTCAAGTGATAGCTTAAGCATGTATTTCGTTTGAGGATGCAATCCGTATCTGATCGTAGTTTGAAATTCGCCCGTGCTACAAATCGGTTTCCTGTAATCTGAAGTTATTCTTTCTGAGTTTCTCCACAAGTCATTTGGAAAAACAATATAACCCTCTGTATTGAGTGCATTTCGTATTGATTCAGGTCGTTTAAGGGGTGTGTTACTACAGATTGTGAGATCAGTAAGACTTGCACCATTCGAACCATCACTCGGGACCGTTTTATGTATCTGTAGCGACGGAAAACTAGTCACAGAATATTCTAGTGGTTTTGCGTTTAATACATAGCCGTCTTCACTTGTAATTTTCTCAAAAACAAGTGTATTTGATTGACTCGGTTGATATGCACTCGGGTTCACTCGCAACAACAATTGTTTTTTGTCTTCCTCTTCTTCACAATCTTGAGAATCTTTCTTGTATATAACTGCTCCGTCAGTATCAAACTTGCACACTGTTCCATACAACACCTCTTCTAATCCATGCAAAGTAACGTTTGTTTTTGAGATATCAATCGGTTCTTGAAAATACACAGCAAGTGTACCTTGTGGGTCAAAAAAGCCAGGCTCTACGTGACTTGAACGTTTAGACTTTGCTTGTACAGAAGACACTACAGCAGGTATGGTGTATGACCAAGTAAACTGCTCCTCTAGGGGAATATCACCTTCCAAAGGATACATTGTTTTGATTTCTAGGTTGTAAGTTGATTCAAAATCCCACAAACCTTCTCGACCATGAGTATCTTCACGTGGACGGATAAGAATTTTTGATTTGTCGTATTCTTTTTCAGAACCAAAGAAAGCTAGTCCTAAGAATCCTCTTTTTTTCTTTTCTTCTTGCTTTGCATACTCAATACGCACTTTTTTCTTTTCTCCATTTTGTGTGAGTGTTACTTCCTTCGCGGTACGTTCTAAATCCACATTTTGATTAAAAGCTATTTCAAGAGGTTGACTGAATCGAACCATAGGAGCAACGGGATGGTGCTTTAATGTGCGTGTAGTAAAAGAATGTGTAAAGCCTCTTACCGGTACACCATCGAGTGAGCGAAATCCTTCGTTGACCGTTACGGTATATTTAGTCGCACGTTGTAAATCTTCATCAGGAATGAATTGGAGCAAACGTGTGCTTTTCCATTTCCAAACACCAGCGACATCTGGTTCTATCTTGACTGGTACCACTTCTTTGTCTAACTCATCACGAGTGGAAAGAGGTACCATGGGTCTGTTGAAAATAACAGAGACTTTTGTATCTTCGTGGACCTCGGTGTCTGAAGTTGGCAATATAGATACCACAAAAGGGTCTTCAGCAACTTTAAAGTCAGCGTCTATAGTTACTTCATCGTAGGTTAGGGCTACATTGTAAAAAGAACCTATTTGAGGTAGTTCGTGAGGCTTGAAGAGTAAGATGTCCTCTTGATTAGATTCAATAAAATCTCCTTGGAGTTCTGGAAGAAATTGTACTTGCTCTTTGGTAACATGACCTGCTTCTTCAGGGATAGAGATAGGGAGTATGGCACTTTGAGAAATAGAATCTGGAACAAGACGGTAGCTACCACTATATGCAAGCCAAAGCGGGTCACGTCCAAAGTCAAAAACAAGTCTTGCGACAGTCAACACGACGAGCACCAATATCACACCGACAAAAATGTAGTGTTTTTTCCGCCAGTGTGCTTTTGCGTAACTTATAAAAAGGTTTAGTCTAATGCGAAACAGTTGAACATGACTACGCAGCTTACTACATAGAGTGTTAAGAAACGTATGCGATACAACTGGTGCCACCACACCTTCGTTTGAAACTGTTTCGGAATGGTTCTCCACAGACTCATCCATGATTTGAGTATACTAGGAGATGCGTGTGAAAACTAAAGAGTTATTAACTAATTCGGCAGGTCGATTAAAAAATACATGTGTGAGTAATTTTGTCATGAAGCCCCACGTATGGTTCATCGTACCAAAGCATGCGACCTTGTAAATGATATGTGAGGAGGTGGAGCTCAAGCTGAGTACTTTTAGGAAATCATTTTTTCACTCGAAACTTGAAAAAAATAGTGGTTGTAACAAGTGCTCCGAGTGTATCGGCAAGCATGTCCTTCTGTGCATCCCAAATGTCCCCCTGACTTCCTAGGTACGCAAGTCCTGCTTCAGGGCTCGTACTCGCAGCATAGACCCATTCTATGAGTTCGTAACTCATTGCAATAGTTGCTATTGCAAACACTGGGTATGTAAGCAATAGAAATTTACTTTTTACAAGTTCCTTCGTATATAATAATTCCGCGATAGCAAACGCGTAAAATCCTACGGAGAAATGGGCGATGCGATCAAAGTGATTTCTAGAAAAATTAAAAAGGTCGGTTATATAGCCAAACGGTACTTCCGCAAAGGTGTAGTGTCCTCCTATGGTGTGTAAGTAAATGAGTACAAACATGAAACCGTATGCAGTTTTTGAAAAACGAATCTGCTTGGCATAGAGAACAAGAATTACTGCTATAAGTATCCATACAGTGAGGTTTTCTACGAACCATGTAGGTCTGTCTACAGGATTTATCGCCAACACAAAAAATAAAACGAAGTAAATGCCTAAAAGCCCCTGTAAAAATTTATTTTCCATAGTACTGAAAGTATATAACTATTTACTTAACCTATCGACAGGTTTATACAACATTCATTGCGTAGACCCCGCCACAGCGGGGCAAGCTCGTTCACTCCACTGTTACAGACTTTGCGAGGTTTCTTGGTCTATCGACATTGAAACCCTTCGCAACACCGATGTAATAGGCAAAAAGTTGCATTGGTACAGCTGATAAAATAGGTGTAAGCATTTCTAGAGTATGGGGTATATAGAAGATGTCACTTGTGATATCAACAAGTCGCGTGTCTCCTTCTGTTGCGATAGCCAACACTCTCCCTTTGCGCGCACGTATCTCCTCAATATTTGAGAGCATTTTTTCGTACACACTATCATTAAGAGCAATGGCAAGTGTCGGAAATTCCGTATCTATCATGGCTATAGGACCATGCTTCATTTCTCCTGCACCACACCCTTCAGCATGTATGTATGAGATTTCTTTAAGCTTGAGTGCACCTTCAAAGGCAATAGGATAGTTATACTTACGGCCCATGTAAAGAAAGTCACGACTGTCCGCATACTTTTGCGTTAGACCGTGTACCATGTTCCTCTGATCAAGTATCGATTGTATCTTCTGAGGAAGAAGCTGTAGTTCCCTGGTGATACTCTTACCGACGTCGACACTCATACTTCGCTGACGTCCGAGATGCACTGTAAGTAAAGCAAGAGCGGTAAGTTGCGACATGAATGCCTTGGTAGAGGCTACTCCTATTTCCGGCCCCGCATGATTATAGATACCGGCATCCGTTTCTCGTGCAATAGTTGAACCGACTGTATTTACTATTCCCAACGTAAGTGCACCTTTGCGCTTTGCTTCACGGATGGCTTCCAGTGTGTCTGCAGTTTCTCCGGACTGTGATATAGCGAGTAGTGCGGTATGAGCGTCAACAGGAGCGTTTCTGTAGCGAAACTCTGAACCTATTTCTACTTCGACAGGTATACCTGCATATTCCTCCAACATGTACTCACCTACTAGCCCAGCGTAGTACGCAGTACCACACCCAACGATAATAATTCTTTCTATAGTTTGAAGTTGTTCATTTACGGAGTCTAAACCACCAAGTTTTACGAGGCCCTTTTCAGGTATAAGTCTTCCGCGTGTAGTGTTTTCGATAACCTGTGGACCTTCCATTATTTCTTTGAGCATAAAGTGTTCATAGCCATCTTTCTTTACTTGCTCTACATCAAAATCAAGTACTTGTTTTTTACGAACAACTTCAACATCTGCATAGGTGCGTATTCGATAATTCTGAGGTGTAAGAACAGCAATGTCGCCGTCATGCAGATAAACAACGTCTTTTGTGTGACGCAGAAGTGGTGATGCATCTGATGCAACAAAATGTCTGTTTATTCCAATTCCAAGTACCACAGGTGCACCGAGACGTGCGGCTATGATTTTTTCAGGCTCACCATCATATGACACTGCTATGCCGTATGTTCCTTTCACTTTTTGCAGCGATGCAACCACTGCAAGCTCAAAATTTTCTGTCTCTTTAAGTTGATGTTCTATGAGATGAGCAAGTACTTCCGTATCGGTTTCTGATAAAAATGTGTGTCCAAGTGATATAAGTTTTTCTTTAAGCTCTTTGTAATTTTCAATAATTCCGTTGTGTACCACATGTATCGTATTACTACAGTCTACATGTGGATGCGCGTTTACTTCAGTCGGTTCACCGTGTGTCGCCCAACGCAAATGCGCGATTCCGCTCGTACCGACCATTCTGTTTGTAAGTTTCTTTTTAAGCTCTTGTACTGCACCAACTGATTTAACTATACCGGCATTAGGTATATATATACCCACAGAGTCATACCCTCGGTACTCAAGCGACTGTAGTCCTTCGAGAAGTATCGGTAGTGACTGTTTGTTCCCTGTGTATGCAAATATTCCACACATATAGTTAAGGTTAAATATGTATAATTACTAGAACTGACACATGGGATATAAAGTTACTTGAAATGAAGGATATTCACTCTTGCTGAGTCAGAAAAAACAACAGAAATAAACATACCGTTTGAGTCAGTATGTATCATGAACCTGAAATATGTATGAATTTACTGTATCTGCCCTACAAAGACTACGTAATTTTTTCCATATTTCTTTGCACATTTCGGACAGGTGGTATACCACTGGTATGTCTTCAGTAGGGTGTTTCCTGATTCTTTGACATAGTGCTTAAAATCATTATCCCATGCACCGACTTCTTTAAATGCACCTTCATACACCTTGGATATATATTTTCCACTCATAGCAATATTTTCAGAATCGGCAACTTCCTTGTCTACTGCGGTGTACAGATACATGTTCCATAGTGATGTATGTTCAGCCAGCCACATTTCATCAAGTATCTTGGAACCTGATTTTTCTATAGCGGCACTGGACCTCATCATAACCGCACCAAAGTTCACAGGCATATAAAAAAGCGTGAAAACTTTGTTTTTGATAAATTTTTTGTGATCCCATTCAAATGTTTTTCCATCCCATAGTGTTGGAAGGAATGGCGCACAACACTCATCCTCTTGAGGAGTCGAGTCAGTATGCGTTGATATATTTTCATTCATACGTATATTTCAGCATAAATACAGGACAGGCGCTCTATATTATCCACATAAAAAACTTACCACACCGTAGTGGGGTCAAGGTGATATGGCAGCAAGGTTGGCTCACGGTATTTAAAATGTAAAATGAATGTAACTATATAATACTAGTACTAATTACGTAACCATTTACATACCTTTCTCTCGCAATATTTATTTAGAAAAAAACATATGAGGGGTACCTCGTACCGTGTGACGATGAATCACACTATCTACGAGTGAGTAAGTAATACAGTTTTTGTTGTGGAGTATAAAAAAACGTAACCCCGTTACCGAAGTAAGGGGGTTACAGTTGTGCCAGCGAGGTAATCTCACTAGCGAAAGGTACAGGCGGGGGGGCAGAGGTCTATTCGATGGAGCTGGGTGCAGTCAGATTGAACCGGCGCATCAAATGCTCACACAGCAACCGGCATTCGGCATCGTTGAGCCGGACCGTACCACCGAAGTCATCAGAGAATTTGGTTTCATCGGGGTTGTTCTCATCGATACTGGGACATCCGCCACCGCAACCACCACAGAGTTTCGTAATCTTATTCGGATCAATGTTTTTGCGCATACTTTCCTCCTGTCAAAGTTTTTTTGTTTTTCTTACGTAAAACATCCACTTTTCCAAACTTTTCTGCTGTAATAATACCTAGTCAGCAGACTATCAAAGTATTTAATCTTGTCAAGAGATTGCAATATTTATAGGAGCTGAAATCACTTAAAACGAGCCTGTTTTAACTTCTCCAGCATGTTTATACGAAGCAAATAGCACTCCACTAGGGGATACAGTGCTCTTGAAGAGAGTAAACGACGCAGGTATGGTTCCTTCAGCAAACAATCTCTTACCTTCACCTAAGGTTACAGGAAATATCTTGAGCCACAATTCATCCACTAAATTATGTTTCAGTAGCGTTTGAACAAGATCACCACTACCGTGTACTTGTATATCAGGACCTATTTCTTGTTTTAGTTTTTTTATCTTCATCACCACATCGCCGTTTATAAATATTGAATTACTCCACTCGCTCTTCTTAATTGTGTTCGAAACCACGTACTTGGTAGATTTAGTAATACCAGGCCACTCCCCTTCGTGCTGTGGCCAATACGATGCAAAGATTTCAAATGTTTTTCTCCCAAGGAGTAAGCTGAAGGGTTGTTTCATTTGTTCAGCCATGACCTTGCCTGCAAACTCATCAAAGTAAGGTACCGTCCAACCTCCGTACTCAAAACCATTTGAGGTGTCTTCTTCAGGTCCACCAGGTGCCTGCATAACGCCATCTAGAGTAATAAAGGAGAGTACAATAATCTTTCTCATAAGTCTTGCTAGTATACGTAATTTTCGTGAAGATATGGTGACTTTTTATCTTCACCACTAGCACTACTTAATGACTGTAATAAAAAAGTGCTCTGTCGATTCGCATCGACAGAGCACTTTTTATTGAACAACCTATAGGGTGTAGTCACCCGTTACAAGTCTCTTGTATCCACACAGCTAAAGGCGGAAAAACGAGTAAATATCACTCAGTGTTAGGACCCCGAGGGCATCCTTATGCAAGTACACGATAACACCCAACACAATACATCCCATCAGGCTGACAGCACTCCTCCACATAGAATTATCTACAGCGTCGAATATTTTTAATGGTACGTAAAGTACGATAAAAATGTACGCCACGAGAGACAATTCCCTTATGTCAGTTAGGTATCCTGTGAGCCCAACTATAAGCGCGATAAGAAGCGTCATGAACTGTGTGCGCAAGTACCTTCCCATGTCCAACGGGTGTGTTGCATCGAGGCGAAGTGGATTCTCTATACTTGCGTAGTAATGTCGCCTCAAGGAAATGTAAAGCATATCAATCACGAGTATAACACCCCCAACAACAGCAAAGCCTAGGAGAAATACCTGAAGACTTTGAAGCACAACCGAGGACACCTGCATCAGGATGAAGAGAACTAATATACCGAGTGATGACAAGCTATCACGAAACAGATGTATAGCTGAATTGTCTAGTCGCCTCTTCGCTTCCGGATATGCATCAAAGTTTTCCAAGCCTGACACATACTTTTCGGAAATATAGATGGTACATACCATGAACAAACACATCGCAGTTATGAAACCAAATGCCTCAAACTGATATATGAGTGTTGTCACCGACCAGATAATGGAGGCAAAAAGATAGTATCGCCATCTATTCATGAACGATCTCTTGCTTATATCAGACACTTCGAGTGCTCCTGTCATTACTAAAGCACCCACAAGACCAAAGACCCATGTATGTGTACCTGCTACAAAATATCCGTACACTATGCATACCATCCCGGAGATGTATAACAAGCCTTCCCAAATCACTCTTGGAACTTTTAAGTTCTTAAAAAATTTCTCAATCAGATACAGTAACGCTGATGCCCCCACAATACAACACACAACAAGTAGTATATTTGTTGGTGTTACCCAAGTTACGAGTAAATTTTGAAATGCAGTTAACTCATGGGCCCCTGCATCAGTCACAAACAGAAGACAACTCATTGAGCAGAAAGTTAGCAATTTAATCATTTCTCACCTCATTCGTATTTTTGATGTAACGTACGATTCCAATGACTACAATTTCTGTACTTGATTATTGGCTAATTCATAAATATGTCAAGATTTTCCTAAACCAAAAAATGTCTATTTATGATTGATATCATGAGTATGGTATAAAAAATGCCTGTATGTACAGGCATTTTTTATACCTACATTTTTAAAAATTAATTAACGCAAATCTACGTTTACATTTCCATCGCTCACATCGACAGACACATCACCAGTGTCAACCGATACCCCTTGTTTACCAACCTGCACCTGCAAACTGTCAGTTACAACATCAATAACTTGAGCGTGTGCAAAAGGTTTTTCTTCAGCTTCGACCGCAAGTGTCATAGTGGCTAGTTTTGACTCAACGGCACTTTTTACCTGCGCATGAGCTTTGTTCGTCATAAGGAAAGAGTACCAAGGTCCCTTTACTTCAACTTCCCCACCATCACGTACAGTTACACGGGATATATATGTTTTTGGAAAAATACCGAAAAGACGACCTTCTGTCATGTATTCAACCTCCACACCGTCGCTTGTAGATTCAATAGATGCAATTTTGTTATCTCTCTTCTCAACAATATCTGCATAGGCACGTACATCACTTTCTGATTGGAACAAGACTCGTGAGTTATCATCGATATCTACAAGCATACCTTCTGTTTCGACAGATACGGAGCCATCTTGCATCATTACACTGAGACCACCAACATCCGTTGAAACGCTAGATGTGTTTGTTTTTGCATTTGTACGAATACTTGCTTGATCTGTATCTACTTGCACGTTGCCACTTGAGTCAGTACGTACTGAGGTCACATTTTGTTGTGCCGGGGTAGCCGTGGTCGCAGGTGTATTTGTTGTTTTAACCTCAACAGAATCATCTCGCACGTCTACATCCAAATCGCCCGCTGTCACGTCAACATTGTCTCCATCAACAGCAACATCAAGTCCCTCCGTTTCCACATCAACAGAATCACCGTCAATCGTTACTCCCAAATCTCCGTAGTTCGCATTCAGCATTTGCGCATGTGAAAACGAAAATGGTAGAAGGATAAGACCAATAATTGACAGTGTAATCTTTGATAAAACTATTTTATTCATATACATTTTATTTCTTATAAATATTAATTATATTAAGTATTGTACACAAAAAATAATAAATTTTATTTCACACCCTTATAGATGTGGGGATAATAAAATGTAGATTATTTAATAATATTTTTTAGCCTATCCATTAGACTTATTGTAACTACCTTACTCACCTCTTCTGAAAAACAACTTTCTATTTTCCTTGAGTTATATGAGGTAACTGAAAAGTAATATGTGGTGTTGTTTTCTAGACCTGTGAGAGTGTACTGAGTAGTGTTTCCTACATCTACATTTTCTGTATAGCCACCTTGCGGACAAGAATCGGTTCGTGGATTTGTACCATAATACACACGATACCCTTCTATATCTCCTTCTGAGGCATTCCAAGAAAGGAAAGTCTCACCAGTATTTTGTATTGAATTTCTATAAAACAGTAACCAGAAAATGAAAAATAAAAAAAGCGCAGCACAAACTGAAAATATGATAATTTTTTTTGACATGAATGTTTTAATCATGATTAGTATTACTCATATAAGCATGTATGTGTAGCGGGCCGCAATCGCGTACTGTGAACTATGACCTAAGATAATTTTCAGTGGTACATTTTGAAATAGAATTTGATTTGGTGGCAAAAATAATTCCCGCCACGTCTTGCAACGTGGCGGGAAAGATTTTAGTGAAAAGAACGTTCGTTTACCTGTTTACCCACTCGATCCAGCTAAGGATTGCTGGCTCCAGAGCGCAGTAGCACTCCTCGACTTCTTCGGGGCATAATTTGTGTATATCTTTGTCTTAAATCACATTTATTTATACCTGGGTGTGAATTATCCATTTTTTATTACAGATTGGTGCTATATTGAAATGTAGAGATGCCTTGTTTGTAATAGTGGCATTAACCGTTTTTTGAAAATTGAATAGACGTAAAAAAGGAGGTGGTAATACACCACAATGGGTAAAAAAGTTGAGAGTCCCGCATTCTCATACGACACACACGTAAATTCAGTTGTAATAATCCAAAGTTCACTTGGACATGGTACAGGTTTTTATATTGGAAACGACTTGTTACTTACGGCTAAACACGTAGTAGAAAACAGTGAAGTTATCTATTACGCAATCACTAAAAAAGCTGAAGACAAAAAAATAAACCTTGAGGTCCTATACAGATCACCTAATATTGATCTGGCTGTATTAAAAATCAAGGATGAAAACCATGGTCTTACTCCACTAAAACTTGCAAAATGTAACGCAAAGATTGCTGATTATGTCCACATGATTAGTCATCCTATAAACTATAAACTACTTTCTTTTTCATACAGCTACGGCTACGTAATGAAGGACGGTTTCATTGACAAAGAACCGCCGTTTGTAGGCCAAAACTATTTGTATCAAATAGCTCGCTTCTTCGGTAGCTCAGGTGCGCCCGTTTTCAACACCAGAGGTGAAGTTGTTGGAATGTTGAACATGCTCATCGCAAACAGTTCAATAGGCTGCGGTCTTACTGTAGAGGCTATGCGCAACGATTTAGATGCTAACAATATCTTAATATCTTCCCCAATAGTGCATCTGTGACTTATTGATAGATTCAAGCAATAGATTGCCTTATTGTTTGAAGATATTTTAAATAAACATATTTCTTAGTATTGTATAGGTGCTAAAACATGTGTGCTATAAAACAAACATAAAAGTCCCCGAGCAAATCGGGGGCTTTATTGTTCAAAAAATAAATATTTCGGCACTTTTCTTGCCCCTCGTATCTAGAAAATTCTAAACACCAATCATTTGTAGTGCGAGTTGTCGTGGTCGTGCACGATCTAACTCAAGTGCAAAAACACGTTGCCATGTTCCCAGTTGTAGCTTGCCGTCGACTATGTTGAGAATCTGTGCAGGAGATAAATGCACTGCCTTACAATGTGAATGACCATTGTCACATTCCCCATCGCACATGTTCACTGTTCGAATATCAAAGTTGTCGTGGTGGTATTCTATATTGCTCGGTGCAAGACGCTCAAGCATTGCCTTCATATCTTTGATTAAAAGAGGCTCATTTTCATTTATTAGTACTGCCATAGTTGTGTGGAGGCTTTGGATATTCACAATTCCATCTTTTGGTCCATGAGTTGTAATTGCCTCATTAATCTTGTCTGTTACATCGATAAATTCTAGACCTTCTGAACTTTGAATATCAATGGTGTAATTTTTTATACGCATAAATATATGAATCAAAAAATAATTTCGTAAACTGCAGTATAGCAAAGTTTAGTAAAAATGACATAAACACGCAGTATAATCACCCGATTCTCGGGAAACAGGAATGTACAACATGTAAGTTAAGAAGGTAAATGGTACTCAAAAATGGTGTTTTGAACGAAAGCGCTTACTTCGTTCTTTTAGCCGTTTGCGGTCAGCAGTAAGTCTTGTACGAAGGTGCTTTTCAATATCAAGCGCTTTCTGAGATGCGCGCCAACCACTGACACTTAGGACGCTGTTGAGTACCAGTAGCAATACAAAAGTTAGTATAAGGTCCTCTTTTGTAAGAATTGGTGATATAAGAAAAAAGGCAGGAACATACCCCACTATACCAACAACAATATCCATGTACCTGTTGGTAGGAGCTTCCTCAATTTCTGCATATATCTCAAACAGTTCGTATGCGGTAAGTACTACTACCGCGAGTATCATTCCAAAAACAGCATCCAAATGCAAGAAGTAAAAAAAGAAACCAACGAGCAACCCCGAGAGCACATGCACAACGCTCCAAAGGTCAAGCCACTTGCCCTCACGCCAAATATCGGTCCGTAAATGTTTAAATTTTTTTGGTAATGGATGCATGCAGATTATGTACTATTCTACACTCTCTGAGTGTCACACGCATTACTTTTTGGAATAACAAAGCCGTACGATTACCACCAATTTTCCCAAACTGGCCATAACAGAATTACTGTTGCGTAAAAAATTAAACCGTCAGAGAGCTATTCTTCTCTGACGGTTTACATATCAAACACATCTATAGCCGAAACTAGTCAATGTATTACCTTCAATAAGGAACGTTTTACCGAACCGCCAGTGTTTTACTGGCAAATTCGATATTTTTCGGGCGAATTATTACTTTTTTTTCACCTTTTTCAATATAGCCAGCAATAAATGCGCATTTACCAAGATGCTTGGCGATTTCAACGACTTGCTTCCCTTGACTCTCGGGTACGTACAGCGCAAACCCCGCACCCATGTTGAGGTTACCATACGCTTCCAAATCATCAACCGGTCCATGCTCCTGTATAAAGTTAAAGATGGGTAACTGAGTTGGGAGGGTATCTATCACGTACGTGAAAGGTTGAGTTGCTCGCATAAACTTGCGCCAACCGTGGCCCGTGACATTTACCGCATAGTGTATGTCGATACCAGCATCAAGGCAGTCCTCGACGACGTCGACATAAATCAAAGTCGGCTCAAGCAGGGTTTCTCCATAGGTTCTGCCGTCAGGAAGTAGTGTGAGATACCCATCTTGCAGTGCACGTAGGTTGATGGTATGAGGAAATAATCTATGTCCCATTTTTCTCCAAAAACCATCTGTACGTTCAGCTATATGTCTCGTTAGAGTGAGGCCGTTGGCATGTATGCCTGAGCTTTCGATGATGACGATTACATCGCCGTGTTGGATGTTTCCAGTAATTAATCTCTCCTTTGGTTTTATAATTCCCATTGCTGAGCCTGCGAGTAGTGACTTCTCAGAGACCACAAGACCATTTAATGTTGGTGTCTCGCCTGGACCCCAGACACAACGAGCGAGATCACACGCATGTTTCCAACCAGCTATAAGATCATCGGAACGTTGTTCGTCATTAAACCAGTCTGAATTACATACGGCGATATGCATCGCCACTGAAAGCGGAAGTGCTCCGAGTGTGATTATATCGTTTACAATCATGGCAACAGTGCACTGAGCAATGTTATTGTAATACGACTTACCGGTGAGATCATACATTGCATCCGCGACCAAGTTTTTGGTACCAAGACCTTCCTCGACGTGAGCAAAGTAGCTTTTGGCCGCTTCAATCAAGTATGCACTTTCGCCTCTTGATGGTTTGAATTCTCGAAATTCACCGCTATTGAGACGAGCGATGTTTCCGGCTGTTTCTCGCGCGGCAAGCTGTGCTTTCCGTTTAAAGGGATCCATCTCATCGTAGTTCACACCCGTGCCTGCATATGTCATGTTCGTCATATCATCACTCCATTTGTTGAGAGAGACTGCGTTACCTACATGTATTTGTCAAATTACTTAGATTCTGAAGGTACCTTAGCTTAAAACAAAAATATATGCAATAAATCGTAATATGTAAGTAACACTTGTTACGAAATATCGGAAAACGCTCACAAGAAGCGAATTCCGTGAGCGTTAGCCAATGGCAAGTATTGATGTTACCGCTGTACAGTTCCCAACTGTTTTGTATGTAAAGGGTATGAACTGAAACTGAATATTAGGGCATTGTATCCTAACTTCAGCAAAAAGTTCAGCAAAGTTTTCAGCAGCATCCCAACGTCCTTCACTCACACCATCAGAAAGTCTTAGCAAAAGTATGAGTGGATATTCCTTAACAACTTTGATTTCTTCCAAGTACATAGCTAGTACCTCCAAAAAACGTTGTCTCAAATTACCTCATTACATGCAAACTCTTTATGACACACCATTCTGCATCATTGAAAATGTACTTAACGCTTTCTGGTGCAGTAAAGTAGTGTAAATCATGTCCAGGTAAAAGTGTTATTTTATCATCGCCACTATTTTTAACAGTGAGTTTCTCCGCTTCACCGTCGTTTATCCATACGACAAATACCGGCGGGTCAGGCTCGTCTTTTCCACACCGTGTGTCAGGACGTGAATTCCACATACTTGTTTTGACTGCACTCACTGTGAAGCCGGCGCTTGATAGCAACCAAAGCACTTGAACGATGGATTTACCTTGCAAATCTATATAGTACGGTGCCACATTTGGGTTCGCATTTTCCCTTCCTGTTGTCATAAAGTGCCTCCTTTCCAATGAAAGTTGTTTAGATCGTATCGTTTCCTGTCCAGGTTTTACCAATAAACCATTATTGTGTCAACGTTTTCAAAAATACATTGTACTTAATACCATTTTTCAAAAGATAGACCGCCTTTGCTTTCGCATTGGCGGTCTATTGTTAGTGAATGGCTTTTTAATTTACCATCGTAACGTCTTGTTCATGATACCGATACCATAACTCTCGGAACTCAGGGCAGTTCTTAACCAGTTCTGAAATACTTCCAGAAGCGATAATCCTACCTCCACTGAAGACTATGCTCTTGTGGAACAATGGCAGAAGATGAAGTCGATGAATAGATGAAATAATCGTTTTTTCTTGAAACTCTCGAAAAATGTTTCTGTAGACTTTCATCTCTGTGGCAGTGTCAAGACTCGACGTTGGTTCATCGAGTAGTACCACATCCTTATCATGGCATGCAAGCAGTCCTCTCGCGAGAGCTAGGCGTTGTTGTTGACCACCTGAAAGATTGACACCTTTTTCTTTGTTTGAAGAGTCAAACTTCTTTGGTAAGTTTAGAACAACATCCGTAAAGCATGCCATGTCGGTAAACTGTCGTACAAAATCCAAATCGTGCTCTGCTCCCAACGTGATATTTTCCAATATTGTGCTAGCAAAAATCTCCGAATTTTGCGGTACAAGAGCAATCGCGCGACTGATACCTCTGAAACCTTCGGGGATTTTCTTTTCATCCACTGTAAGTTCTAAGCTTCGTGGGTGATACAAGTCCCGAATAATTTTAAGAAGCGTCGTTTTACCACTGCCACTTTCACCTACAAAGGCTATGCGTTCACCTCGCATAATAGACAACGAGATGTCTTCAAGATGCAGTGCTTCGTTGCTATCACCATGATATGAGAAATTGAGATCTCTCACTTTAAGATGTTGCCACGAAGTAGGTAAAACATGGTTCGTGAAATTTTCACTCACAAAATCTTCCGAAAGTTCTTCCGCATTCAGGACACGAGACTTGTACTTCACGATATCACTGTACATACTGGTAAATCTGAAGAAAAGCTGACTGATCTGACCAAGATATTTGGTAAGTAAATAGACACTACCTATCAACACCCCTTGTGCTGTGTTCATGTTTTGCCAAAAGTAGACCGTCATCACGATGATAGTCATCACTGTAGCGCAGACATTGGTTAAAAACCACTTTGTTTCACTTATCGTTACATTCTTCTTATAGAGCGCAAACGGCTTTTCTATCTTGTTGACAAGTGCCTTGAAGACCAACTTCTCGACTCTCAGAATAATCACCGTGGTAATGTTTGAGATAGCGTCAAAAACGCCTTCTGAGATTTGATTTTCCGCTCTGTTGAGCTCCTTATACTGAGTCATCAGTACTTTGTCGAAGCGAATGGTTATCCAAGCACTCATCATGAGCATAGCGAGGACGATAAATGCTGCGGGCGGACTGAAGTAGACTAGTATCACATAGCTTCCTGTAAGGTTGACGACTGCATAGATAACAAGAAAACTTTCTTGAGAAAAGGAATACAAACCATGTGTTCCTTTCTCAATTTTGTCTATCGTGTCACCTGAATGATGGTCGACATGCCATTCCATCGGAAGTGTCATCACTCCTTTGAGAAGCGACTTGCGATAGTGCATGCGTGCCATGAAGGAGTTGGTTTGTTCCATAACCCTTGCAGGTCCATGGAAAACCCAAAACAGCAGATCGCTTACAAACGTCAAAAGCAGGAGGAAAAACATCTTCCTAAAACTTTCTTGTGTGATACCTTCTTTCTGAACAATGTTCATAATAGCTGCCCAGACCAAAGGTTGGAAGAAAAGTTCAACAATCTGGGCCATGGTAAACATAGACCAGAAAGTGACTATTTTCTTTCGATTACCTTTTGAGTAAAGCCATGTTTTCTTGGTGTGCTTTCGGCACACTGTTCTAAGAAATCGATTTTTTTAGTAGGTAATCAAATACTTATAACAACATGCCACTTTATTTCAGAGGATGCTCCAATAACGCTCGCAACGACAATGCGCTCGTTATTGTTTTTATGTAGTTGTGACATGTTTGTATTCATGATTTGTATATATTAACACACATTGCCTAATATTGCAAGTTTTTGAGGAAGATTCAAAACTAAATAGTATTATTCCAATTGCCATCACCACCACATACTTATAATGCTATACTGACATTAGAAAAATGGTCCGTATACTTCGAACTCAACCAAGGGGGTAACCATGCCAACAATATCCAAAGAAGTGGTTATTGCAGCGAATAAAGGAACAACAAAACCATTATTAAGAGTACTGTTTGTTTTCAGTCTCTTTGGTACTGGGGTAATCGTTTATACGGGTTATTTATTTTTTACAGAAGGTAATAATCTTTTTGGAGCATGTATTCTGAGTTGTGGTCTTTTGTATTTTTTGTACAAAATATGGAGACATTTCTATAATGTAATCATAGAGAGGGAAATAATCGTTATAAAAATTAAAGAAAACCTCTACTATGGTGACATTCGTCGAAGCATGAATGGAGAAGAGCCACGTAATGTGAAGATTGTGTAAACGTATACCATGTGAAGCGAGGGCGGGAGAAATCCTGCCCTTGTGTTATTTGGTGTCCCTAATCTTATAAAAAAACGGCCTAGGCATCCCCCAGACCGTTTGTTTTTTTGTGCTTTTGGGCATGTCAGGACCTGTAGTCTAATATGCCATACGTACCACTGTACGCTTGTCTAAGAGCCGTTGTCCATCATCGACAGCATCAATGCCCAGTTTTCTAGTTCAGTTACCAGCTGAACGTAGCACAAACAATTTTTATAAGAACATGCATATATTATACATGTTTGTGTGACTTTGTCAAGTAAATATACATTTTGCAAATACGTGGTATAACATACTAAGAAAGTGAAGCAAAATCCTTTGTTCCATAACCATTTTGGGGGGAAGTATGAAAACACTATGTTGTCTTGTAATTGGAATATTTGTCATCTTCTCATCTGCTACAATATGCGAGGGAAGGTGTAACCTTCAAGAGAAGACGTTTGAACAAAAAAGAGAGTTGAATAAGTTTGGAGGGCCAGTGTATAGAAGACTGTACTCCTGTGATGGTGAGAATTGGTTTAACGAGCCACCAGTTCTAACCAACGTTAGACCAAATCCTCCTCCCCGCCCCACCTACAAAACACCTCAATACAATAAATGGAAATGGACTAATCCCGATCAGCAATACCGAGATGAATCACGAAACAGGTATTGATCCATCCCTCCCTCGCTTAAGTACGCCCGACAGTCTCAAAACTGTCGGGTGTTTTTATTTAAAAGTTGAATGCAACATGGATGTACTATTGGGGATACTTATCCCAAATAACCAATTATTTATTTGTCAGATATCTTTCCTGCAAATACTCTTATCCATAAAATTTCTTTCCTTCCATGAAAATCTTCTACAATGGTGACATCTCCAACCATATATCCTGATTCCTCAAGGAGTGTTGATAGTTGTTCTTTTGTAAAATATCTAAAAAATCTTTCATGGTTTGATAATGAATCTGATACAATCGCTGTTTCTTCGGAACCCTTCTGTTCTTTAACGTAAATATACAACCAACCTTCTGGTTTCAATACTCGGTTAAACTCATCCAAAGCCTGTTTGACTTCTATCAGGGTATCTAAGTGAACAAGTGAAGCATGCGACCAGATACCATCAAACGAAGCGTCTGGGAACGGTATACTAAGAAAATCTGCATGTAAAAATTGAATACCATGTCTATTCTTTTTAGCTAGTTCAATCATTCCTTGAGATAAATCAATTCCAACCACAGTGGCACCTAAAGAACTCAGTGTCTGTGAATCACGACCATCCCCACAACCGGCATCAAGCACTTTTGGATTTGACTTTAATTTACCAAGAAGGATTTTTGCATTGTTCTCGAAGGTCACCTTATCACCACCAGCACAATACTTTTCCGCATTGCTATCATACCAATCGATAGTGTCTTTTGATCCTGTAATTTTCATGTTTCTTTAACCAATGTAACTATTAGAGTAAAGGATTATAACAGGTAAATTTTAGTCAGCCAGCAGTGCCAAGTTGTGTAAGTTTTTGATAACCTTGTCATACCCATACGCAAATTCTAAACGCATGGCATCTGTATATGTAAACCAAGCATACTCAGCAACTTCATCTGGGTTTGGAACAATCTCTCCTTCAGCAGTGCCTAGAAATACAAAGGTTGTATGTCCCAGGTACGAGTGATTAGAAAGTTGTTTAGAAATAACAAACCTCAATCCAAGTTCCTCTTGTACACCACGAACAACAGCACTTTCGGGTGATTCATTTTCCTTTAGAGTCTCATTCGGGGCACACCACTTGTTTGGTTCGGAATCTTCCAGTGTTGAACGTTTGATAAACAAGACTTTTTGATCTTGGATTATGATAGCTGCCGAATGGTGTAAGCCCATAAGATTCCAGTGTTATATAAAAAAATGTACCTTTTCTTTCAATTTCATATTTTATTCAGGAAGACTGAAAGAAACTACAGCGCATTAATTTCAATGACTTCATTAATATGCTGTATAGTATTACCGTCTATAAACAAACCGCTTTCTTCAGGTAAAGCAAAGACATTCATTGCTCCCCTCTTTGCATACTCTTGTAACTCTATGTATTGATTAGCTTCGTAGTGACATTGGACAGCATACTCCTTGACCAGGTTAAGACCTGAAAAATCGGTAAGCCCGACTTCATTCGTATCTGAATCTTTACCCAATGATGCAGTACGGATATCTTTTCCAAATATAATTGCTCCCGCACTTCCCCCACACACCAGTTTTCCTGAAGCTAAATAGTTTTGAAGAATTCCTAGAAAATTTGACTCACGTAAATCATACAGTAAAGAGAATGTATTTCCCCCTCCTATATATACTGAATCGAATTTGCTTACATAATCTTCCTTTGCACTTTTTAAGTCTGTAAGCATTTCAATAGAGAAACCGAGTTTGCTAAACGTGCCAGAAAACCAATCTAAACATGCATCAAAATCAGCCGACTTCCATGCAATAGGGATGTACAGCACCTTAGGTTTAGAAGGTAAAAGGCTTGCATAGAAATCGTTGAATTCTTTTGCAACAACTTCATCTCCCCCACCACTAAGTAGTAGTTTTTTACTATTCATGACATAACTCTAGCATATAATTTTGAAATGATTAAAAACCCTATGTTTTTGTTCTCAATCATACTTAGAGAAAATGGACTGTCCCTATTTGTGGCACAGGATAATTTTACATTTTTATCACACTTTCCTTGGTTGCAAAATACTAATACGATTACCTTCGGTATCAATAATGGACGCAAAAAGTCCGACGCCAGGAATTTCGTCTGGTGTACCGTCTTTCTTTTGACCTCCAATCACTTGTCCACCGGACTCTTTTACCTTTTTCATTGCCTCCTGTATTTCGTCCACCATAATAACCACGGAAGGGTATTGGCTTAAAACATCACTCGTTTTCTTGTAAAACCCACCATTAATAGTGCCTGGGGTTTTTACCATCTCATTTTTATCAGTCTCTGTCGTGTGAACAACAACATATTCACCCATATCTTTACCTAATTGATTTGTTTCCCAGCCAAAAGTATCCTCATAAAACTTTCTCATGCGTTCCATGTCTTCTCCTGGCAGTTCAAAGTGGGCTACTGGATTCATTTTGTTCATATATTTTATTGATTACTAATAATGGTACCTTCTGTTTCCATAGTCTATTCACAAAAACAGACTTCAGGTCCATGTTATAATTTTAGCAATCATTTGATGAAATTCTTGTTAAGGCCTCGTAGAGGAGTTCCATGTTTCTAGATGTATACTTTGCAATTTGTACTCGAGCAATCCGCCAATTGGTGGCTGTTTACTTACTCCACCAGCTCTACGTAAAAACACCTCGAAGGATGTCTTTACTGCGAGTTCCGATGTCTGATTTAATTTCCATAAGCTGTTATCCGATTAACTCCTCTTTAAATACTGACTTAAGTAAATAATTTATCAGCTAGTACGTTTAAATTTTTTGAGAGATATTGGGTGGATTTATATTTGCCAACCAGAAATTGATCAACGCGATAGTTCTTGTTTATATAATGTTCACTTTCAACCCAAAAACTATGAAGTTGTCGAAGATAATGCAGTTTTAAACCTTTCTGTAATTCTTCTTTCGAAATCGGATACATTTTTGAATAAACCTCAATATACAGTCTCGCTAGTTCAATTCTCTGTATTTCGAGCGTTTCGTTAAAGAACATGTACATCATAGACCGAATCAACTCAAATACTCGTGGCGCATAAGAAACTTTTTCAAAATCAAAAACATATTGTACATGGTCATTCTCATCAAAAAAAACGTTTTCATCATGATAATCGCCTTGAATCAAACAGTTGTTAGGGATAGCTAAATCTTCAAAAGTAACAGTATTGGCTTGAATTAATTCTTTTCGAATATGTATTCCCTCCAAGGCATTTATATCAAACTCATCAAGTTTTTCTTTTGCATTAATAATCGAAATAAGTTGTTCAGCCTGTGCGATAAACTTTCCCTTATCCCAACCGTTAAAATGATCTTGTATTGAAAGTGTGGATTTTTTGCTTCGAAGGTGCATCTTCCCAAGCATTTCCCCTAAAGAAATCGTTGCTGCTTCAGTGAGATTACCTCTTTCAATGTGGCGCCCGTTGATACATGGGAAGATTGCATAGTACCCGTCCTCAAAAGAGAAATATGTCTGTCCTACATTATTTACAATCGGAAGGATAACTGGAATTCCACCGTCTGCGAAATACTGTTTTGCAGCATGAATTTCCTGTATTTTTTCTTCTTTGTTGAAGCGATATTTTTTTAGAAAGTACTTTGTAGTTTCACCAGTAAGAATATAATTTTTACTGAGAAAACCTTTATCTACCATTTCAGAGGAAGATATGTTTAATCCATATTGTGTGTTAATTTTTTTAAGGATTTCCCCCATACATTTATTATAGCAATTGTTGACACCTTTAAAATACTTTTACAAAGTTTGATGCAATATGCTGTTTGTTGGATTTCATTTTTCCTGTCTAACAAGACTCTTTTCCTACACGCACAGTGCACGAGAACCTGTTTTTATAAGTCAGGCACGAACTAAGCACTTTCAAAATACTCCTTCAACATTGTACGCAGAGTCGTCTTCCCTTTCGAAGTTTTTAAATAGATTTCTCTTCGATGTGCATCTTTTGTATTTAGATACGCTTCATAGTGCACTAGCTTAAATGGTGCGTAGTGTTTTGTAGATAACTCTTCTTTGTTGTTATGCTCTTTCAGTCTACGCTTTAAATCACAAGTACACCCAATATATAAAAAATCTTTGTTGATGCTCTGTAACACATATACATACTGAAAGGACATATACTTTTACTGTACCAAGGGACGTACTATACAGTACATCCCCAAGCACAGTAGCGATGTCGACAAGTCATGTACCACACAGTACTTGCTTGCCGAGCACCGACTGGTGCTTGGCTGCCGGACTAGGGCTCGAACCTAGATATTCAGCGCCAAAAGCTGAAGTCCTACCATTAGACGATCCGGCAATACTACGATAGACTACCACAGTTTCTTGTTATTCCCAATATCCAACCTTGTATTTTGCGGTTTAAATCTGTGCTTCTTTTTACTTTTACTCTCAATAGTCCAAAGTAAGAATCTTGAATTACTTTCCTTTTTGTTACTGGATTATGTTTTTTGTAAAAAACATTTTGAAATTGCGTTTTAGGTAATTTAGTAATCTTTAACCAGTGTTGTATTACTTCATTAATTTTATATTTACTATTTTCATGTATATATAGACTGATTGTAATTCTTTCGTTCGATACTTTAAGAGACTTGCGAAGCCACTCCATATAAATAGAAATCATATTTGCATCACTATTTCCGAAGTCTACACCCTGACTTATATTGTGAGGTTTTGCTTTTGATCCTTCTGCCCAATACAGTGCTATTCCAACAAGCATAAATTCAAAATTTGTTAATATACCAATTTGATTACTTGCTTCAGCAATAATTATGTTTTCACGACTTATTCTTTGACTTCTTTTTGCTTGTGCACCCTTTATTTGTGCATTCTTTCTTTTCAGTGTGATTTTCTGTACTTGAGGTTTGGACAACTTAACTTCACGAAACCAAAGTGATAAAGATGACTTTGCAACATGAATTTCTTTGAGTATTTCACTGTATGTTTTTCCCTGTTTACGAAGCAGAATCGCTTTTTCTTTTTCTTGTTGTTTTGCTATCATTAGAACCATGATAGCATACAACATTACATGTTATAGCTGTTCAATTGTTAACAACTTTCGGGCATGTTTTAGACCCCTCAATACTCCACGTGCCATCAAGTGTTTCTCCATATGTACCTCTCGGGGACCATTTTGCACTCACAAAAACGCAGTTTCCGATACGGAGTGTTTTCCAAAGTGCTCGTTTGTATTCGTGAAGTGAGTCTAAACCATCGTGTTTTATACTGCTAATAAAATTCGACATAAGACCAGCATGTGTAACTACAAGAATATTCTTCCCTTCCTTGCTCACAATGTAATCAAGAGCCTCTTTAGATCGCGTGCGAAATTCCTCTAAGTTTTCCTCATCACTGAAGTGCCAGTTTTTGCGTGATGCAAAAAGGTATACTAAACCCATAATACAAACCGACTTTGGAGAAAACCAGCTCGTGCCATGTAGTGTTTTTGGTCGTCGAAGTTCGACCAGTAAGTCGGAACATTCGATAGGTGGGTTCCCTATCACTTCCGCAACAAGCTCTGCAGTTTCTTTTGCACGTTCATAGGGACTTGTAAGAATATAATCTATATGTAGCTTTTTAATTTTATTTGCAATAGCGCGAGCCTGATCTCTCCCTTCTGCTGAAAGAGGAGTACTTGCATACTGATGTCTCATTTTTTTATTAAAGAGTGTCTGCCCGTGACGAAGAAAATAGATGTGCTTCATGATTACATAAAAGGAGTTTGTTCGGAAGTTGATGTATCTAAGTGAGAATAATCATTCCAAGCGACGAGACGCCACTTGTTCCCCACGTATGATTCAGGAGAGTACTCACAACTTGTAACACCAGTATTCCTTTGACTCAAGAATCGCACCAGCCGTATCGCCGTAAGTGCATCCGCATTACCCTCGGTCATCATAGTGGCAAGTAGTATACGCATAAACGCACCATGAGTGACAGCAATAATAGTCTCCTCTTCCCGTTCTGCAAGATTATCAAGAAGTAATATCGCACGAGCATAAAGGTCGGAGTAGTTTTCTTCATCATCGTAGTGCCAATCAGGTACATGCAGGTGCGCAAGTATTTCCTTATAAAACTCATTACTTTCAGGTGAGGTTACTGATTTATTCCTAAGCTTCGATGGTGCTCTGTACTCATGAAGAGTATCAAGTGTTTCAAGAGGAAGATTGGTCATTAACCGTATCGTCTCTGCTGTTTGGTACGCTCGCACCATCGGACTTGTAAGGATAACGTCTGCATTAAACGATAGCGCTTTTCGTGCCACTATTTTCGCTTGTATGGTGCCCGCTTCTGAGAGAGGGTCATCAGCATTTTGAAAAATTTGTCGCAAGTTTCCCATACTCTGTCCATGACGGATAAAGTATATTCGTTTTTTTGTTGTTGCAGAGGACATAGTATTTGGTGTTATGGTGTGTTTTCGTGGTGTTGTATAAGTGCTAGTTCAAGGGGTAGCTCTGGTGTATAGGTCGTGCCGATGCGCATGTGTGCATCAAGCAGTGCTAGGAGCAACCTGGAGTGTATGTGTGTTTTAGAATCTTTTGCATGTCGTACAAGTGCCACATACTCTTCTTCGGTAAACTCTTTCTGCAGTTCATTCGTAAGTGAAGGAGCGGCACGCAAAAGGAGTATCGCACGCAGTAATCTTAAAAGTAAGACAAAGACAGTGCGCATATCGAGTCCTGAAGCTGCTATCTCATGCACAATGTGCAAACTACTGTCGAGATTTCCATCTGCGACCGCGTCAACAAGCTTCAATAGTTGCATGCTTCTCGGTGCACCTGTTACCGCTTCGACTTCCTCAGGTGTTATGGACTTATCCTTTGAGCTTGCTATCACTTGTTGTACGTAGCCAAGTGCATCTCGAAACGAACCAGAAGCCAGAAGTGCCAATAAGTCTGCACTTGAAGGCTCGAGTGTATACCCCTCACTCTTTGCCACACGAAGTACCATTTGCTTGAGTAGCTCGGTAGTTGGTTTTTTAAAGGTAAACGTTTGACATCGCGAAATAATAGTATCAGGTAACTTTTCTAACTCTGTTGTCGCCAGTATAAATACCACATGCTTTGGCGGTTCCTCAAGAGTCTTGAGGAGCGCATTAAAGGCTTCTTTAGTAAGCATGTGGACCTCATCGATAATATACACCTTATAGGTCGACTCAAACGGAAGTGTGTGCACTTCCTCTCGAAGTGCTCGTACATCGTCCACACCCCGATTGCTCGCGGCATCTATCTCGTGAAGATCTCTCATCTTGGTACCAATATTTGATGCAAATATTCTCGCAAGTGATGTTTTACCAGTACCTCGAGTACCCGCAAAGAGGTACGCATGGCTAATATTAGCAAGAGATATCGCTCCCTTAAGTGCAGTAATCACATGTTCTTGTCCAAGCACTTCAGCGAAGGTGTTTGGTCGGTATTTTCTATAAAGTGCGACACCTGACATTGATGAAGTATACCCTACGAAGTTGAAAGTTTAAAGCGAAGCCCTGTACCGAGCTCTGCTCTGGTACGGGGTTGAATGTTAAAAGTAAGGCGAGTTACGAGTGGTGTGTACAGCGAGTGCGTGTTGCGAGAGAAAAAGTTCTGAGATGAAAAGAGTGGTGTGATAAATGAAAAATATGCTAACTCGTCACTAGCTACTCGGTACTCGACCCATTTGACGAAATATTCCTAGAAGTTATTATGTTGTAATGCATAATTTTTGGCAGACTTTGTCAAGACCTGTACTTGTTCTGGCACCCATGGCCGAAATCACGGACCCTGCTTTTCGCAGTATTATTGCAAAATACGGAAAACCAGATGTGCTATGGACAGAGTTCGTCTCCGCTGATGGGCTTTACCATACGCGCGAAATTCACAAGATACCTGATGCGGATAATCCCCTCATGAAAGACCTATTTTACGAACCAGGTGAACACCCTATCGTAGCGCAACTTTTTTCTGCACAACCTAACATGATAGAGTACGCATCTCGATTAGTAACTGAGCTTGGATTCGACGGTGTAGATATCAACATGGGTTGTCCATATCGTGCTATTGAAAAGCAGGGAGCGGGTGCTTCACTTATGAAGAAACCTGAGCTTGCTCGGGCGCTCATACAAAGTGCCAAGAAAGGCACGCAAGGCAGAATACCAGTTTCAGTAAAGACACGTATTGGATACGCCCACAATGATTTATCAACATGGCTTCCTGAACTACTCAAAGAAGATCCTGCACTTATTACAGTACATGCACGAACTCGTCAAGAACTCTCAAATGTACCAGCTCGATGGGAACATGTCCGTGAGGCTGTGGAGATACGTGATAAACTCTCAAACAAGGAAAAGGTGCTTATTTTTGGGAATGGTGACGTCGATAGTGCTGTACAAGCACGCACTCTCGCTATGGAGACTGGTGCGGATGGAGTAATGATAGGGAGAGGTATCCTGGGCAACCCTTGGCTTTTTTCAGAAAAGATACCGACACTTGAGGAGAAGCTTGAGGTGCTCATAGAGCATTCGAAAGCGTTTGATAAGCTCTGTGCACACAAAAGCTTCGCACTCTTGAAGCGCCATTTCAAGTCATACGTTACGGATTTTAAAGGTGCAAAGGAGTTGCGTGTAGAGCTGTTTGCTTGCGAAAATATTGCAGAAGCTGTGGAGAAGTTAAAGGTTGAATGTTTAAAGTTAAAAGCGCAAAACAAATCTTGAACTGAAATATATAGCCTGCAGTGAAAAATTAAATACTAGTATTAATACTAGTATTTATTTTTTATTACTGCTTTAACTCAGGGTTAGGCTCTTGGTTTACTTCATTTTTCGATTGAAAGGTAAATGTATCTCCAGAGCGTAATGTTCCCTTAAGCATTTCATCAGCTATGACTTGTTCCAACTCTTCCATAATTGCGCGCTCGAGTGGTCTTCCACCAAACTGTGGGTCATACCCTTTACTCGCTACATAATTCACGAGATCATCGGTCACATCTACAGTAATATTTTTTTCTTCAGCAATCCGCTTCGCAAAGTTCATAATGTGTATCTTTGCAATCTCACGCACATGTTCCATTTGTAGCGCATGAAAGACTACTATTTCATCGAAACGGTTTAGAAGCTCTGGTCTAAAGAGACCTTTTGAAACAATATAATCAACGAGTACGCGCTTCTCTTCAGAAACATCTTTGTGTTGCTTCTCCATCTCCCATATCAAGTCAGCCCCTGCGTTGCTCGTCGCTATAATTATCAAATTACGCATGTTGACACTCGTACCTGTCGCATCGGTAAAGTGCCCCTCATCAAGTATCTGTAGAAACAAATCATGTACACCTTTATCTGCTTTTTCAAACTCATCGAGAAGGAGTACGCCATATTGCCTCTGGCGCACAAGAGCCTCTAGTCTTCCTGACTTGCCCGTGTCTGCAAATCCAATGAGCTCTTCAACCGCATTCTCGGCTTGGAACTCAGACATATCAAGACGGGTCATTGCTTCTTCGTCATCAAACAATACTTCAGCAAGTGCCTTCGCGGTCTCTGTTTTACCTACACCAGTAGGACCCAGAAACAGAAATGTTCCTAGGGGTTTTTTTGAATTGGCTATTCCTGAACGTGCACGTCGTAGAGCCTTGGCTACTGCAGATACCGCATTCTCTTGCGCAATAACTCGCTTGTGCATAACATCTTCGAGTGACAAGAGTTTTTGTTTCTCTTCTTCACTAGGCTCCCCAATAGGCACGTTGGTCTTCTTCGAAACAAAATTTTCTACATGAAAAGCTAAAATTTGTTCAATATCCTCAGCATTGGCATACGTAACAAGTTCTTCAAGCAAATCAAAGGCTTTGTCCGGCATCACACCCGTCGGGAAGTACCTATCAGCAACATCTGCGATTTTTTCAAGAGAAGGAATCGTAAATACTACAGAACTTCTCCGCTCATGCATGTGTGCACGCTGTTGGAGAAGATCAATAATACCCGACATACCGACATCTTTCATCTGTATTACATCAAACGCTTGGGCTAGCCTACTCTCGTGAGATAAGTGCTTGTTATAGTTTTCAGAGAGTTCGGCAAAAACTATCTGTATTTCCGAGGACTCAAAATATGGTGAGAGAATATCGACCAAGTCGACACCGAGAGTTTGTGCACTCCGTATAGCAGTATCAATATTTTCAAAATACAAAATAATATTTCCTGAATCAACTGCTTGTGTAAACGTCTGGCGCAGGTTTGCCTCGAAAATACCTTTTTCACCCGATGCAATAACGATTGCCTCCATATCTATATAGAAAACTCTTCGTGACTCAAGCGGTGGCAGCGCATGCCCTTCACGTATTTTGTGGTACAACTGAGCTGTGCGCTGGCGAGCCACGAGTACGTCATTAGTCAGCAGGAGTACGTTTGTTTGTCGCCCTCGTGCCAGAATCTGCTCTAGCTCCTCTACCTCATCATCTTCTTCTCGACGAGTCATGAGTGCAGTCTGCCATATATGATCCTCAGTAATCTCATGACCAAAACGTTGCAAAAGAAACGTAGGGCCATAGCTCCACGTCTTACCCAAGCCTGGGATTCTCCCCAAATTATCACGAGACCACCACCGATGAAGCTGGCGATCCTTACGCTCTATCGAGGTTACCCATTCGGCAGCGCGCATAAACTGTTCTAGATTTATGTTGTTTTTGGCAAACAAGGTACGCAACTCTTCGTCTTGTTTGTAAATACTCTTCGCATACGTAGCAAGGTCAACACCCTTGTCTCGCTCAACAATAAATCCCTCCTCCTGTACGCCTCCTGTACGATTTGTCTCGAAGGTCTCGAAAGTCTCCGCAGAAATACCTGTTCTAAAAAGTACTTCTTGTCCATACGTAGAGTTGAAAAAACCTCCCGTAATATCAGAACCCTGCGTCTCGAAAATTATAGTGGCCACTTCCCAACTTGTAGGTATTTGTACAGGGTCATTGGACTCCTCAAGGATTTGTTCCAACCCCTTAAAGTAGTATGAACGATGCATTGCTTCAAATGCAGAAAAAACAAATGCTGCTGAGAAGACAATAAGAAAAATCCCATAAATCCTGTTTGCAAGAGAACTAATGATGGAAAACCCCGGTAAGATTCCTGTTGCCAGGTTGTCTACAGCAAATGCAAGCGCGGCGAGTGTGAAGATAAACGCGCAAGCTATCAGAATGTTCTTATACATCAGATGACGCCTCTCAGGTGGAAGCACACCACGCAACAAAAGCGCAGGCTCATATATTTCAAATATTATTTTTTTGAGAGTTGAAAAAGGCATATTTAATGACCAAGTGACATAAGCTTTAGACCGTATGTAACAAGAAAAAACAAAAGTAGCGGTGCTAATATCCATGCCACAAGAAACAATACACCAACAACTATCGTCAATATAATAAAGATAATGCCAATAAGGACAAGGAATAATCTGAGAAGCGCACCAACGACTCGCATAAGCGAGTTGACAACAAAAACTTGTGCCCAAGCCCCTGGGTCAAACCCTTTACTATAGCGTTCGCCCAACCGCTCAAATGGTTGGAAAAGTGTCTTAAGTAAAAGCGGTATAGAGAAAAAAGTATAGAAAAACCAGATGAAGTTTCGTACCACACCAATCAAATCCACAATCCCTTGTGAGTAATGCCACCTGATATAGTAGAGAGCGAAACGCATACGAAGTGTTATTTATAATTGTATCATAACAAGGCTTCTAAAATCACTCTGTTGAGAGATATTTAACAAACGCTTTTGTACCAAACCGCAAGTCAATATACTCAACTTTTGTTACGTCCTGTATATGTTCCGATTCAAAGAGTGCAGTAAGCCTTCGTGTAATCGTTTCGGGACTTTCTTTTCTTGGTATGAGTACACGCAGTCCACTACTCAGATATAGTTCTATATCTCGCTCATCTACAAAAAGAAGCGCCTGAGGTACTGACCCATTTGTATCCTCAAGAGACGTATAAAATTGTTGCCACACAATAAATTCTTCCTCAGGAATATACTGCTGTGCTATCGGCTCACCATGTGACAATGAACCGTAGTATCGAGGAAACACATTACCTGAAAACAAAGGTGCACGTGCATAAATGTATCCTTTTTTGTCAACCAAGTAACAGGTGCCCCACACATCACTGGAGTCTTGCTCACCTGTGTCAACTCGCTGTGCGTGGGCAATAGGTGGAACAACATCACCACACCACAGCGCTACGGGAATGCGTTCCTCTACAGACACACTAAGTGTATACAAACCGGTACGTTTAATCTGCGCATGATCAATTCTAGGAAACTTCGTTTCCAATACTTCTTCAACGTAGTCTTGCGGTACCAAAAAAACCGAATCTTTTGGCCATATACCATAGTAAGAGCCTTGTAATTCGGTTGTAATAACACTTGCTAGTTCTTCACGTAAGGGAGAGCTTTCTGTTTGTACGTGAATATCTTTATACCGAAGATGCTCGGTATGACTACCGTAGGCAATTAGTCCAAGAAAAAAACTGATTCCAAAAAGAATTGAGGTTGCCTTAATTGCTAGTCGTACTCTTTCTCGTTTTCTTGCTTGTTTTGTTCTGAATTTTTGTCTCTGTATCATGCGCGTGGCACAATTCGTTCTTTGTTATTCATGTACGGTCGAAGCACCTCTGGGATGAGTATTGAACCATCTTCCTGCTGGTAATTCTCGATGATAGGAACAATAATCCTCGGGGATGCAAGTGCAGTATTGTTGAGCGAATGTACAAATTGAAGTTTTCCGTCGTCGTTTTTGTATCTGATATTGAGCCGACGTGTTTGAAAGTCATGGAAGTAGGAAGAAGAGTGTGTTTCTCGGTATTTGTTCTCCGTAGGTACCCATGCTTCGATGTCGTACTTTTTTACCTGACCCAGTCCAATATCTGCACCACAGTTCACGACAACATGGTAAGGAATACCGAGGGCTTGAAGCAACTCTTCAGAGTTTTTGGTCAACTGTTCGTGATGTTCGACGGACTCTTGGTGATTTGCCTCACAGAGGACGACTTGCTCTACCTTATAAAACTCATGCACACGGATAAGTCCCTTGGTATCTTTACCATGACTTCCCGCTTCACGTCGGAAGCATGGGGAAAAAGCTAGAAACTTGATAGGCAAATCCTTTTTCTCAAGTACTTCATCCATGTAGTAGCTCATCATCGCCACCTCCGCGGTACCAGCGAGAAAGTCGCCATCTTGTGTTTTGTACAAATCCTCCTCACTTTGTGGAAGGTATCCAGTACCCATAAATGGTTCTCGACGTACAAGCGACGGTACTATCATGGGTTGAAATTCAGGATTCTTTTTTGCAAACGTATCAAACACAAATTGCCAGAGGGCAAAGGAGAGACGAACACCGTCGTTTTTAAGATAGTATCCGCGAAAACCAGATGTTTTTGTGCCTCTATCTAAGTCAATCATACTGAGGTTTTGCATGAGCTCTATATGACTCTTGGGAGTAAACGCAAATGTAGGAATCTCACCAATCCTTCGCACCTCAACATTATCCTCGTCACTATCTCCATCTGGCACAGTGATATCAGGTACGTTGGGCACCTGTACCATAAGCGCCTGCCACTTCTTCAATGTTTTTTTAAGCTCAACCTCACCACTTTGTAGTGTTTCCTTTACCACCTTCATATCAGCAATCATTTTTTCTCGTTCTGTGGGGTCACTTGCTTGTGCAATTTTCGCACTTACTTCGTTTTGTTTGGCACGAGCATCATCATAACTCTGTTGAAGTTTTTTTCTTTTCGTGTCGAGTTTCACCAGAAGATCTAGGTCAACTTCAATGTGCTTTTTTTTCGCAGCAGCTTTGATGAGGTCTAGGTGTTCTCGAATAAATTTTATATCTAACATAGGTCGTAATGATACTACGTATAAACTAACAATATAGGTATACTTAGAAAGTGTAGCATGTAAGCTATCTTTTACCAGTACTGGTTGTTAGATTATGCGTATTACTGCCTCTTTTACACCTTTCGACTCCTATCTTTGCGCTCTGTAAATATCTACTAAATTTGCACACTGTTCATGTTACTATTTTCAAATGCCTCTGGAAGAAATGTATCCCATACAAACACTTGCTATCCCTGCCCTCTTGCAAGAAATTACCGATGCTCCGAAGAAGCTAACTGTCCGTGGCACCTTCCCTACTAATTCTGACCTTAAATTCTTATCAGTAGTTGGTTCGCGCAAGTATACGAGCTACGGCAGACAGGCGTGCGAAACACTTATACACGGTCTCCGCGGATACCCTGTCGTCATAGTCTCTGGTCTGGCACTTGGTATAGACGGTATTGCGCACCAAGCAGCTCTTGATGCTTCGCTTACCACGGTAGCAGTCCCTGCTTCAGGATTGAGTGATAGTGTGCTCTACCCTGCCACGCACAGAAAACTTGCACGAGATATACTCGATCAAGGTGGCGCACTCGTCTCTGAGTTTGCACCCGATTGGCGACCGCGCCTAGAGAGCTTTCCTCAGAGGAACCGCATTATGGCGGGCATGAGTCACGCGGTGCTGGTAGTCGAAGCTGAGTACAAGTCCGGAACACTTATCACTTCTAAGCTAGCAGGAGAATACAACAGAGACGTGCTCGCTATTCCGGGACCTATACACAGCACCACATCACAAGGTACACACATGCTTATACAGAAAGGTGCAGCACTCATTGCTTCAAGTGGTGATATTCTAGATGCGCTCGGTATTCGCAAGGAAGACCTTGTAGCACAATGCAAAATTCCGCTTCACCTTACAGCCGCGGAGACCAGTGTGTTTGCCCTGCTTCACGAGCCTCTCTTTAGAGATACTCTTGTGCAAAAACTTAAGCTCCCCGTTTCTGAGGCAAATATTCTTCTTGCATCACTTGAGCTCAAGGGATACATCACTGAACGGTTGGGTAAGGTGGAGTGGAGACGAAACTAAATAAAGTTAAATTAAAATATCTAGTTGTTAAATTATAAATACTAGTATTACTACTGTAATTAATACTAGTATTTATAATTGAATGGATAGACGTTTCTGAAGGAGTTGTCTAGAAACGCTTATATTACCGTTACCCCTGTCGGCACAGCGGGTGGAGTCGTGTCTGTTCCCCCTGTCCCTGCCTGTGTTGTCGCACTCTTCGCTGTAGATTGACTGGATTCATTCCCTGCTGCGTCAACAGCAGAGACTCGGTAGCTGTAGGCAGTTGAAGCGGTGAGACCAGTGTTGTTGTACGAAGTGGAAGTGGTTATGGTGAGGTAGGTACCGTTTCGGTATATCTTGTAGCCTGTTACACCTCCGTTGTCAGTCGATGCAGTCCAAGAGAGGTTGATTTGTGAAGAAGAGACTGCGGTTGCTGTGAGAGATGGTACGGATGGCGGGGTGGTGTCTATTGGAAGAATAGTATTATAATCTGCCCATTTCTGAGCACACGTCTGAAATGAACGGAAAATATTAACTCCTTCATGAAAAGTGCTCATGCCTCCATCCCTAGCTATGATTCCTGAATATGAATAATCAAAATCAATAAAGGGATAAGCGCCGTAAGCGCCTGGGCTTGAGTTTCTATGTCCTACCCCGCAATTATATGAATTAGCGGCTCTGGCTGTAGGGCATTCTAGCCAATTACCAAATCCATAAGCCCAATCCTCATTCAATCTGGATCGAATCGGGGAATAACTTACTGTCGCACTTCCTCTTTGATTAGCAAATAATTCATTCCAGGTATTCTGACTCAACAGTATCTGATTGTCACTAACTCTTTTATTCCTATATAATGCATTCAAAAATTCCTGATAATCACTTGCCGTCCAATGCATTCCGCCAGCAAGCCGAGGATTGTTAACCATAGGCAAATCAAATGCTGAATTAGAAAATAAGCCTGTCTGTTGCTTGAATTCAGAAAATATTTCACTCCATGTTTTTCCTGTCGCTTTCATTGCCATTAATCCCGCAACTTGCAGATGTGTGCTAGCATAATAAAAACTTGTTCCTGGTCTAGCCCTAGTAATTAGATTCTGATCATAAATTTTCTTAACACAATCCTCATAATTTGTACTTGTTGGATTGATCAGGCATGATGGCTCATCATTCAAACCAGAAGTAAAACTTAAAAGATGTCTAAGTGTAATATCTGATTCTCCTATCCAAAAGCTTATTAAATCATGCGCTTTTGAATCAAGCGATAAATAACCCTTATCAACTAACGTAAGAATAATTACAGCTGCGGGAAATTTGGAAGTGGACGCGGATTCATACAATTTTGTAGGAGATGAGTTGCCATGATTATAAATAAATGACCTGCCGTCTTTCGCTTTCAACAATACAGAAAAATCAGGACTTGTCGTAATACTAGTATTCACAGCAGTACTATTCAAAATCGAGGTCATATCCGCTTCCAACTGTGATAGCTGATTAGAATCACAGATAGCATAAGAATTTTTAGTTAAACCAAAAAATATAATCGCTATTACTAACGTAGTAATAATACCTTGAAACAAGGTTGTTTTTAAAAGATTTTTCATAAACAAATTTCAATTTATAAAAATATTACTATTAAATATATGAGGACTATAATTAAAAAATTATACAACAATATATTATAATAAATTTTAAATAATAATATTAAATTAAATATTAATTAAAATAAATTTTCTATCTCAACTGCATTAAAATATTTTGCTTTGGTAATGTAGCAACATGTGGTTTAAAAAGAGTTTTCCTCATATTTTATTGATTATAAATAGTAGTATACCAGCATCAAACAACCACTCGGTATCATTGCTCGTGGATTACTTCACTTTCTACTTATATTATACTAGTACTTTTTACGACACCATTAACCCTGTCGGCACAGCCGGCGGAGTGATATCTCCCCCACTCGGTGGTGGAGGGGTGGTTCCTGAACCAGAGCCAGAGGTACTTACCGTCAGTTGATCTAG
>LCFC01000004.1 GCA_000998805.1 Parcubacteria group bacterium GW2011_GWA2_43_11 | reverse complement strand
ATTCATGGCTACCATGAAAAGCAAAGATATTGCGCTTAATCGAAAAATGCTTGCAGAGATTGCAAAGGATGATATCGAAAGCTTTAAGAGAATTATGCAAACAGTCAATAAGTAAGTAATCGAGCCGAGAGCCAAGAGTAAAAAATGTAACAAGCCCGCTTACGCGGGCTTGTTTTGTATACTCTGTTTACTCTGCCTGAACCTCTGCTTGCTTTTTAAAAATAAACTGCTGAAGAATGAGGAACCCTACACCTGCACCAGTAATGTCCATAATCAAATCAAGTAGCGTATCTCCAACATAGCCTGGTGGTAACCCTGCGTCTGTCATCATCCAGACAATGTACTCATAGAGTTCCCATGTGAGACCCACAAGAAGACCCCCGAGAAGTGCTACGAAGACGGTGCTCCTGTCAGGCATATACATTTTGCGCACGTACCCAGAAAAGTACTACACCCACACCACGGCAATACCGACCCACAACCCTCCAAGAAAGTGCGTCAAAATATCAAACCAGCGAACTGTCCAGTAGAGGTAGTAATACTCTGCAGTCATGTGCACGAGCGCAAGCACCCAGATAACTATGAAGAGTAGTTTTAAAATACGTTCTTGCAATAAATCAATCATGAGAGACAGTGTACCACAGGACTATATAACGATAAACGCGCTGACAATGTGTCAGCGCGTCTTTACTCTCGAGCAGGAGAGGTTCTTGTTCTCATACGAGTCCGAAAGTTTCGGAGCGCAGAATTACCCTTTTAGGAACCCACCTCAGCGAAGTTCACCTTGCTCGTTTCGCAGCTATCGCTCTAAGGCTTTCCAGACGAAGACTTGGATCTTCATAAGTTTGCCACCACTTGTTTTCATTGAGCAAATTTGTAATCACCACAATAAGCTCAATGTAATACAGTCGAACTACATCTTGTGTCCAATAGATTTCTGATGCACGGTTACCAATATCACGACTGAAACTTTCTCCAATCTTTATACCCTTCTTGAATTCAAAAAGGATATGCAGAAGCCAAGCAAGTTCATTTCTCACCGAGACTCCATCAGGATTTTTCGGACGACTATTAGGAAATAGTACTTCGTGGTATCCACCATCTACAACCAAGCGAAGTTGTTCGTCATTCGGGATTTTATACTTTTTCGAAAAGTAATCGCAAGTCTCCTGAACGGAATATATTTTTCCCCGATTCCGCAGATGATGCAAAAAAAACAACCAAGCAATTTCGTTACGACGTCCTTCTGTGAGTGCCATAGCAACACCTCCATAAAAATGAACAATAGGCTTATTTTAATCAGCAAAGTATTTGCCGAACCTACGATATATTATACCACACCTGTGATAAATGTACAGTGTCAAAAAACCGCTACTTACGGATGTAGCGGTGCTTTGTCGGGTGCGAAACGATACTGCCCTATTTTCCCATAGGTGGGTGCCTTGTTGATGTATGTTTTTGAAGATTTCTTTCAAAATTTTCAGCAACATGCGTCTATACCAGCTCCCTTACAGTATCTTTGTGGACAATATGTTTCGTACCCTTGTGTAAGTATAGCAGTTTTGCTCTTGTCGTAAATTAGTAAATGCGAGAGAGTAATGAGTAATGAGCCCTGAACCTAAAGTAGAGAGTAGTGAGCCGAGAGCCGAGAGTTAAAATAGTGAAATTAAAAACTGGCCTATGGCCAGTTTTTAATTTCACTACTCAGGGCTCATTACTCATTACTTTCTACTCTAATATTCCGTCAAGGTTAACATCATACAATATACCTTCTTGTAGAAGCCTATAGTCCACGAGTTCTTTTTCAGCAAACCACAAAGCAAGCTCTTGTGTTGCTTCCTCAACAGATCCAGATGCATGGATAAGGTTTCGTATCGCACGATCATCACTATCTGACATAGCATAGCTATCGAGAACGAAGTCACCACGTATCGTACCTACATCACTACTTCGTGGCTCCGTGCCTCCCACAAGCTTACGCACTAGCTCTACAGCATGTGCTCCTTGCCATGCCATTACAACTGCTGGACCACTCGACATGTATTTCTTCAAACGTTCCACAACTGAGTCACCTATGGCAATAGGGTCAGTTGATGGAGGTGTCTGCCCTTTCTTCGTATATGATGCAATAGACCTTTCTCCCACACGGCGTTTCCATTCAGGATCAAGCGTGTAGTGTTCTTCAATTCTACTTTCTTCAGGTACGCCAAACTTCACTCCAACAAGCTTTAAACCAACTCTCTCAAAGCGTTTTATAATTTCGCCAACAAGTGAACGTTGTACACCGTCAGGTTTAATGATAACGAGTGTACGTTCTTTAGATGGATGTGCCATAGTACATAGTAGTTATAAATAAATGTAGCCGTAGTAGAAAACTACAAAACAATGTGCGTAGTATACCGAAACAACCCGTTTTCGCAAACATGGCTTCTGTAGAAGTTCTCAAACATCCATATCGTTCCAAAGAAAACACCTACATGCTTATTGATAGACATGTAGGTGTTTAGAACGTCATTATTTCGTAGTCGTTTCAGTAGCTTATCCCTGAATTTCTTGGAGTTTTGCACGAGTCTTGGGTCCAACAAATCCGTAGGATGTTGCGTCTCCAATGTTATTAGCTTGCTGGAACTTAGTTACTGCAGCACGGGTTGCGGGACCAAAATACTCAGTCTCTTTCCCTTTCGAACCAGGGCCAGTAGTTGCAACAGTGTACCCTTTGGTATTCAAAAACTGTTGGAGTGCTTTGACATCAGCGTGGGAATCACCATATTTGAGCTGTGCGGTAAAGGTATATTTTACCGTAGCACTAGGAACTTCTTGCTCTGGTGTTGTGACGGTATTAGTACTCTGGGTCATGACACTGTCACTAACCATCGCTGTAGTGGGGGCAAGAGTAGCTACTGCTAATGTACATGTTTGACTTAGGATTGGAGTACCTCCTACACAGGCTGTAGGGGTGGATGAGATTACGGTACGACTCTGAAGGTTGTCTGTGCAGGTAGTCCATTCTGAATAACTAAAGCTATTACAAATAGAGGTCGTTGCAGGTAGCTTGATAATAATCAAGTCACTCCTACCTACAGAAATATTTCCAGCAGCATCTCTTGCAAAGGCGTAAAGTCTTTTCGTACCATCTGTTGCAAAGGTATACGTCGTTGGCTTTTCACCCCAAACACAACTTGCAGAGCTACTTGATTCTCTGAGACAATATTGTGTCACCGCAACGTTATCCGTGGCAGTAAGTGTCAGAATATTTACCGTGAGCGAGGTAGCAGTCCTAGGAATATTGAAAACACTGACATTTGGCACTCTGGTGTCTTTTGCTGGAACCTTCCTACTTATTTGTGTAGAAAAACAGCTTTCATTGTTTGAAGTGTCTATGGCCGTTAATGAAAAATAATACGTTCGATTGTTTGTTAAGTTACTTAGTGTGTAAGTCGTAACGTTACCAACATTAATCGAATTAGAATACCCTCCTCGTGGACAGTTTCCAGTTCTTGTTGTCGTCCCATAATATAACTTGTAGTTTGCAATATCTTGCTCACTATTTGCATTCCATTTAAGTGTCACACTTCCCGCTAAAGCATTTTCAGTAAACGAAAAGAAGAGAACAGCGCATGCAAAAATCGAAAAAAAGAATGTATATTTTTTCATTGATGTATTGTTTTCGTATAAAGTGATATCGTAGCAAAGGTGATACGATATTACGTCTTGTAGTATGACACACTATAAACAATCAATTATATCTGGTGGTGTGGAAAAGACCATAACTGTAAGGTGGTCGTTAGGACCTATAGAGCATTTTTCAATGTCAGTATAATCGGCTCACCATTAGTTACCAGCACATCATGCTCAAAGTGTGCAGAACGAGAACCGTCTGCAGTACTAACAGAGTACCCATTACGGTGGAAAACAACAGCACCTTTCCCTTCATTAAGCATAGGCTCTATTGCGAGCACCATACCTGCTTCAAGTTTTGCGCCAGTACCATGTTTGCCATAATTCGGGATTTGTGGTTCCTCATGAAGCGAGTGCCCTACCCCATGACCACATAGTTCATGGACCAGACCGTACCCTTCTTTACGTACATACGACTCTATAGCGTTTCCTATATCACCAACATGATTTCCAGCGCGTGCCATAGTGATACCACGAAAGAGCGCCTCTTTGGTGACTCTCAGCAGTCTGACAGCATCTTTATCGATATTTCCTACAGGAACGGTGATACCCGCGTCTGTAATGAGTCCGTTACGTTTTATACCGATATCAAGCCCTATAATGTCACCGTCTTTAAGTATGTAAATATCCTCAGTGGGTATGCCATGAACCACTGTATTGTTTGGTGCGGTACAGAGTGCACATGGATACGGTCGTGACGCACCATATGGTTTATAGTTCTTGAACGCCGGTTCATCTCCCGGCACCTCATGGATAAGCGCAAGTGTGCGCTCCTCAAGCTCTGCGGTGGATACACCAGGCTTAACAGCTTGTGAGAGTGCCTCCAAGACTTCAGCATGACGCTTCCCAAGCTCGATGAGTCCCGCTATGTCTTTGTCTGATTTGATTTTCATCCCGTTAGAGACAGTCCCGCCGTGGCGGGGCGTCGGTTAAGCTACTAATGTCTTGTTGTCAGTATGCTTTTCATAATACTACTATATTTCTAGAATCATACACTGTATCGTCTCTAACGGGATTCATTTCAAATTTCGAATTTTAAATTAAAAATTAAATATTGAGTGCCTTGAGTATGTCTTTGTGTACAACCTCAACTGACTGATTACCATCAATATGAGCAACCGTATAGTATGGATGCTCTTCAAAAAAACGTATTGACAAAGAGACATCGCGACGGAACCACTGTAAACGTTGTGCTACTGTTTCAGGAGTATCATCAAAACGTTTTCTTCCATTTACCAATCGGTCAATTATTACCTCATCATCAACTTCAAAAGATATAACGGTTGGATTTTTACGTTCCAAAAACTCAAAGGCCGAATGTAATAAAGGGGACTCTTCAGCCCTTCGTGGAAAACCATCGCAAAGTATATGGTCATTACCTGTAATTTGTTCAATAAAAAGCTCACCCCACATAACAATAGGTAAAAACGCAGCCATCAATTTTCCAGATTCTTGCTCTTTTTTAACTTTTTTTTGAACATAAGAATCTCCTTGCATAAATTCTCGAACCTTTGCTCCAGTTTGGAGGTGGAGAGTTTTACGCTCAGGATCATTCTTTTCCAAGTACTCTTTAAGCATTACTGCCTGCGTACCCTTCCCACACCCTGAAGGACCTATAAGTATTGCTGTTTTTAAATCCATCCCGTTAGAAATTTAAGTTTATAAATCTTTTCAATAGTATAATAATCTTTTTTTACCTTCATTAGAAATTTCTAACGGGATAAATATAAGTTCTTTTATCGTAATTATCACACTTTTGTCTGAACACTGTACCACACCCCACAACATTTCGCACAAAACCTCAGTACCGCAAAAGCAGATACTGAGGTTTTGGAATGGTTAGAACAGAACAGGAACTGGGAAAAATATTCGACTTTTTGAGTCTATATAAAAATCATTCAGGTCTTCAATGTACCTATATCTAAACCGCCACATTTCGGAGGTAAGAGCCAAAGACCACGACACCATAATCAGAAGTATATTGGCTTGCTTAATTTCTGCATAAAACAGATTACAATCACCATTCGTAAGTAAAACACCTTTTTCTCCTTTCATTTGCAATGACAGTAACGAAACTATATGCAAAAAAGTGGTTTCAACATCTTCAAGGACACCAACATCGTCAAGAACTGAAGAACATGGTTGCATGGATTTCGGGTGGTAAAAATTTACGACTCGCCCTTCGTACTGAGGGTTGGTCAAAATCTTTTTTTCGAGTGCATCTAAAGTACCGACCAGAAAAAATCCACTACTTTCTCTCTCCAGCGTACTTAAGAGTTCACGAGGGTTTTCAACGTGGGGTACTACTGCCGAGCCACGATACTTCAGCACTCGGGTTTTGACTACTTCTTTAACAATACCTCGTTGTAGTGCTTGGAGGCCTTTAACTCCACCAAGAACATGCCATAAAAACGCAACATCCTCGTCTGAATAGCCCATCTTTTTCTCCTTATAGAGTTTATAGGTACTACAGTAAATCAAGATAAACTTAATGCTTTCAATTGAGTGCAGTTCAAGAACTTAGTTTTTATGAATACAACATCTACCACAAACTTAAGGCTTCTATTTTTGAGGACAATTCAAGGCGCACAAGTAAAATAAAACGAGCCGTACTATAGGTACGGTGAGGTTTATTTTATGCAGTGCAACACAGAAGTGTTCCAAAAATAGAAGCCTAGTACTCGCGAATAGAGATTTGGGCATCAACTTTGCGGACAATGTCTAATACCACCGAAACCGCAATAAGGAGTGCCGTACCTCCAATAGCAAAAGCTCCGTTATTGGTGATACCCTGCATCGCTAGTGGCAAGACCGCGATAAGACCGAGAAAGAGTGCTCCGACGAGTGTGATGCGCGTAATGATGTTTCCAAGATATTCTGCAGTCGCAGCACCTGGTCGTACGCCTGGGATAAACGCACCTGATTTCTGAAGGTTAGTGGAGATAGATTGAGGGTCAAACGTCACTGCGGTATAGAAGTACGTAAAAAAGAACACGAGCACAAAGTACACACCTGCATATATCCATGGATTGGTGAAGTAGGTAAGAATAGTGCTTGCCATATCAGCAACACTCGCTGTCTCTGACCCTTGGAAAAAGCTCAGTATCATTTGAGGGAACAGAATAATAGAAAGTGCAAAAATAATAGGAATTACTCCCGCCTGATTCACTCGGAGCGGTAGGTAGGTAGAAACACCTCCGTAGCTCTTGCCTCCTCGCACCTGCTTAGCATACGAGACAGGGACAGGCCGTTCTGCTTCAGTAATAATGACCACCACCGCAGTCACGAGCACCGCCACAATGATAAACGCGATGTAGGTAGGTATCTGTGCCATGTCAAAATTAAAGAGTACTTGCCCAATGGTGGTAGGGAGTGATGCCACGATACCAGCAAAGATAATCAGCGACACACCGTTACCGATACCAAACTCGGAAATGAGCTCACCAACCCACATGAGGAGGATAGAGCCGGCAGCAACAACCATGACATTCACAATAAAGCTAAACATGGTAAGGTCGCCTACGATACCTTGACGAGACAAAAGCATAAGGAAACCAAATGCCTGTACAAACGCAAGCGGAATCGTGAGCATTCGTGAATACTGCGTAAACTTTTGTCGTCCTATTTCACCTTCTTCTGTATGTAGTGCCTTAATAGTTGGCGACATAATACTCATGAGTTGCATGATAATAGAAGCAGTAATGTATGGACTGACACCAAGCATCACTATAGAAAGATTAGAGAGACCACCTCCAGAGAACATGTTCATGAGCCCTAGGTACTGGTGACTTTCGAGAAATGAAGCGAGTTGTAGTTTGTCGACACTTGGAATAGGAATGGAAGCAAGAATACGAAAAACTGCTAATGCTCCAAGTACAAAAAAGATGCGCTTGCGAAGATTCCCGTCTGCGAAAATGAGTTTAAGTTTTTGTATAAATGCTCCTATCATGTTTACGTCAATACGGTGGGTAGCACTCTCTGAAATGCTGTGCTAGCTTACAACACCTTTCCTCCAACTTTTTCTATTGCTTCCTTCGCACTCTTAGAAACCTCACATTCTGCTATTGTTAGTTTCTTTGTCAGTGTACCAAATCCTAGTATCTTCATTTTTGGAACACGACCTGAGAGCGTGTTGACCAACTTCTTAACCACAAGCGCTTTAGGTGATACTCGGTCACCATCTGCAAAATGTACTTCGAGTACGGAAAGATTCACAACTGAAGGAGCAACCTTGTCTGGATTTACGGTGCGTGAGCGGTTTTTACCGTGACCGCGAAGCTTTGGGAGTCGCTTGATCATGTCTCGTTCTGCAGGGCGTATCTTGTGCCCAGCTCGTGACTTCTGACCTTTGTGTCCCTTACCACTCGTCTTGCCACGTTTACCACCACGACCAATGCGTCGCGCTGTCGTTATTCCTGAGCTTTTTTTGATATTGTGGAGCTGCATAGTCGAAATATTATTTGCTTACATTCTTAGTTCCAGGTTTCTTTTTAGTACTATCGTCAGTAGTTCGCTTCAGAGCGGGCTTGAGTTTCTTTAATGCAACTACAGTAGCTCTGGCATTGTTCAAGTGATTCTTGCTTCGAGAAAGTATCTTAGCAGTCACATGCTTTACACCGGCAAGCTCAAGTACGGTACGTACAGCACTACCTGCCTTAAAACCTTTTCCAGGGGTAGGTATAAGAAGTACTTGTGCCGCATCATACTTCGCTCGTACCTCATGAGGTATCGAAAGATCATCTGTAAGAGGAACAGTAATCAAATGCTTCTTTGCATCACGAGTAGCTTTTTCAATAGCTAGTGCAGTATCCGACGCTTTGCCGATACCAACACCTACTTGTCCAGCACCGTTTCCAATAACCATCGTTACACTAAACGAGAAACGACGTCCTCCGGCAACAACACGCGTCACACGACGTATGCCTAAAATCTTGTTATCAAACTCACTTCGAACTCGAGGTCGGCGAACACGTCGTGCACGTCGGTCACCGCTTCCACGAGTATGTGGTGCACCTGCACCTTGAGGCGCTGAAGTATTTGGAGTATCAGTACCTTTATTCTCACCTGTGTTTTTTGTTGTGTGTTCGTTCATACGTTACGTATTAAAATTTGAGTCCACCTTCTCGTGCACTGTCAGCGAATGATTTGATAGACCCTGCATATAGAAAACCTCCTCGATCAAACACCACTTTTCCAATACCAAGCTTGACTGCTTGTGTAGCTAGTGCCTTCCCTAGTGCTATTGCTCGTTCTCGTGCGTTAGCACCTTCCATCTTCTTTGAGTCTAGAGCAACAAGTGTAACAGCCTTCTCATCATCAATAAGCTGTGCATACATAAATCGGTTTGAACGAAATACTGCAAGACGTGGGCATGTACCGGTACCAGAAATCTTTGAACGCACTCGTCCATGTCGTCGTGTTCTCTTTTCTTGTTTTGAAACTGTAGTACTCATAGTTAGTGTTATGCGGCTTTCTTACCTTGTTTACGCAAGATAACTTCATCATCATAATGGAACCCTTTACCTTTGTAAGGCTCCGGCTTCTTTTTTGCTCGTACGTTTGCTGAAAACTGCCCTACGACATCTTTGTCAATTCCTGAAATTGTAAGAATGTTTTTCTCGACTGTTACAGTGACGCCTTCAGGAATAGACATAATAACTTTATGTGAAAAGCCTAGGCTTAAGGTAAGCTCTTTGTCCGATGAGGCCATTTTGTATCCAATACCATCAAGTACAAGCTTTTTTGTGTACCGCTCATTCACGCCTTTAATCATATTTTGTAAATGTGATGCAAATGTTCCCCAAAGTGCCTTTGCTAAGCGTGTTTCATTTTTAGGTGAAACTTGTACCTCTTTTCCTTCAATAGCCACTCCAACGTAGGGATGCACTTCTTTTGTCAAAACACCAAGAGGTCCTTGCACCGTAAGCACACCATCCACGATAGTAACATCGGTTTTTTCTGGCACTACTACTGGTTTTTTTCCTATTCGACTCATGGTAATTTTTGTTGATGATGTTTGCATGAAGCTACGGTTTTTTCTTACCGCATGCCTGCTCTCCCGTACAAGAGACCAAGCATGCAGCAAGAACCCTGTGCTACCAAATTTCAAACAATGGTTCTCCTCCTACACCTTCTTGACGTGCCTCGTGACCAAAAAGAATTCCCTTTGGTGTTGAGATAAGCAGTGTTCCTGTGCCACCCATGATAGGGCGTATGTCATGCGCACTGAAATATACACGGCATCCAGGCTTAGAAACACGACGTACATCAATAAACTTGTACGTACCCTTCTCGTCACGCGCAAGTGTCAATTCTAACGTCTTTCCTACGTTCTTTCCGCGTGATGCGATATCACTCACAACACCTCGCTGTTTAAGCTTGTCTGCAATAGCAACTTTAATTTTTGATTGAGGCATGGATACCACATCATTACCTGCCATAGCGGCATTCTTGATGCGAATTATCATGTCTGAAATAGGGTCTGTCATCATATGTCTACCAAGAGCTCTTTTTAATACCTGGAATCTGTCCCTCGTTTGCCAATTCTCTAAAACAAATACGACACAGGTCAAAATCTCTCATAAATCCTCGTCCACGTCCACAGCGAAAACAACGATTTACACCTCGTGTACTGAATTTCGGCGTCTTCTTTGATCGTGCTATTACAGATTTCTTTGCCATACCTAATGTTTTTGAATTGCGTGGTTTTGGTACTGTATTACTATAAAACGCTCCGAAGAGCTTGGCGCATAGTAGCAGTATCGCTTTGAGGTGTCAATTACACGCTCTCCCGACTTACTTCTATCGTGTACGCTGGGCTTTTTTCCCAAAAGAGTAGAAACAGTGTTGTTTTCTCTAGCGTTGGAACATACTAGCAGGTTGCGTAGAGTAAGTCAACAAATTGAAACCAAAGCATTCATCTCCATGTAGAATTCATAACGAATTAGTATAATACCGAAATATAGCGTATACTATATAATATAGATATAGTTATGAATAAAAAGCCTATAAAACCTATAGAGGGCCTGAACTTTGAATTGTCTAATGCAATTGTGGAGACATTGTCTGAACCAATAGTAGTACTCAATAGTAAATTACAAGTTGTAGCTGCTAATCATGCTTTTTATGACAGGTTTAACGTTGATTCAAAAAAAATTAACGGAAAAAGATTTGATGCATTAGGCACAGGTGAATGGAATGTCCCCGCCCTCACATCACTTCTTGAGCAAGTCATCCCAGACAAAACAAAAGTTGAGGGATACGAAGTCGTACATACATTCGAAAATCTTGGCTTGCGGGTGATGCTTATGGACGCACATACAATACAAACAGGTGCTGACAAGCACGAAGATATATTTATTTCCATAACCGACATAACCGAAGAGCGTAAGGTACAGCGAGATAAAGAAAACTTGATGTTGCAAAAGGATACGCTTCTCAAAGAGATGCGTCATCGCATTGCAAACAGTCTGCAACTTATCGCAAGTATCATCCTTCTCAAGTCCGATAGCGTGACCTCAAAGGAGAGTAAGGCACACCTCGAAGATGCACATGATCGAATTATCTCTATTGCGACTGTCCAACGTAACCTCGACCCTGTAAGTGAGGGCTCTATGGTGCCTGTATTGAACTACTTACGTGTACTCTGCAAGAGTCTCACAAAATCGATGATAGGAGGACGTAAACCTATTACCCTTAAAGTTGTGGGCGGGGCTGGCTCTGTCACGCCCGATGAGGCTATTGGCATAGGACTCATCACAACTGAGCTAGTAATCAACTCCTTAAAACACGCCTTTCCTAAAGGTGAGGGTCAAGTAACTGTTACCTTTACATCAAATGCAAAAAAATGGGTGCTCAGTATTGGGGATGATGGTGTTGGACTTGAAGCGACTGCATCAAATAAAGAAGGTCTAGGTACAAATATCATTGAATCACTTGCACAACAATTACATGCGGAGATAAGCCGAGTGAGTACAGCACGTGGTACTGTGGTATCAATCACGCACTTGCGCACGACCCCTACGAAGAAACAAGTAAGTTAAAAGTTCATAAAGTTATAAAGTTGAAAGGATGAGTAATTTTTAATTTTTATTGAATGACAAAATGATTCAATTTTAAATGAATCCCGTTAGAGACCAAACCAGTGATGTTTCCAAAAATAGTTAAAGATATGAGATGTGATATAACCACTGGCAATTAATCATATAAACTACGGTCACTCTGTGATGACCTGTCTTTAATGGGATGAAAAACGTGGATTGTCGCGCCTGCGGGTTCACAATGACACCCTCCAAGGCTCCCACCTTCGCCCCGTACTAGAAGAACGCTATCAGATAGCGTTCTATATGTTTTCCTCTCAAACAACCTTTGACTAAACTGTTGGGCGTTGACTATTTACACCTTTGATATATGGTGCTGGTAGGAAATAGCAGGAACTTTTCAGAATATCAAACTTTCAGGAGGTACCTATAATGACAAGTGCGAATATTTCAGAGGACAGACTCATACAACGTAATGATATTGATCATTACTTTAGTCTTATCGAGTGGTTCAGACAAAAATCGTATACCAGAATTATGGTAGAGAGACACACAAGGGACCTGTGCACTCTTGCTGAAAACCAGCCGTACTATCCTGAACTCATGTATATCTGGGAAAAAGCACGTCAGGCTGAGTTGCCACTCCTTTGGTACAGGATGGAAGAGCTTATGGTTGAGGTGAACAAAACTGACCTACCAAACATGACTAATCACCTGGATCACCTAGCACTTGCAGAACGATATAAGCACAGCAGAAGCAACTCTGCACTTAGAGTGCAATTGTTTCGCTACATTGGGTCATGTATTGACTCATGTAACTATTATCCGAAGCTGCGGAATATTGAAGAATTCTATCGGCGCTATGGGAAAGAATGTGAACGAATCCATGAACATCTTAAAAAACGCTTGCTGGAACTCGACGACAAGGAAGTCCCGCAGATTACGAACTACAATGAGCTTATAGATAGGTTTCAATATCTCCGCGCAGTATCTGCTACTGAACCTCGCTTGAAACTCTACCAAGACCAAATGTACGTTCTGAACACTCAACAACTCAGTGGTATTTTTGACTTTACGGAACTTAAAAAACGCTGGGAACACTGTTTAGAATCAGAGGTGGAAAAACAGATTGAAAAGCGCATGTTTGAACTCGATAAACTCTGTACGTACATTCCAGAACTTGAAGAACGTATAGAGTTCTATATACGTTTTGGTCTTAAAGAGCATTATCGTCATGCCCACAGTCGAAATAACTATCTCTGCCACGTCGGTGAAAAGTAACATCAAAAATTCCATCCCAAAACACCCAGCAGAAATGCTGGGTGTTGACTATTTATACAAAACACAAAAGCGCCGTTCGGCGCTTTTGTTGTTGTATATAGTGAAAATTATCTGCTCTTTTTCTTCTTCTTTTCCTCTGCTTTCTTGAGTGGTACTCCCATAAGACGAAGGAACGTTTCTGCTTCCTTCTTTGACTTCGATGTGGTCACGATAGTTACCGCAAGTCCAAACACATCGCGCTGGTCCTCGTCTGACGTCTCGGGGAATATAGTGTGCTCGGTAATACCAATCGTAATATTTCCAAGCTCATCAATAGCAGAGGGCTTGATACCGCGGAAATCACGCATTCGTGGAAGTGCTACATGTATGAGTTTATCGAAAAAGTCACGCATACGCTCACCACGTAGTGTTGTCTGGTACCCCACAACATCACCTTCTCGCACCTTAAACGCTGCAATACTCTTCTTCGCTCCTCGTGGCGCTGCTTTCTGTCCCGTAATACGAGCAAGTCGTTCTTGAATGAGTTCAACTTTCTTTGCATCGGAAATTTTACCGATACCGGTAGAGATAACAATCTTCTCAATCTTTGGTGCCTCCATTTTGTTGGTGTACCCAAACTCCTCGCTCATGACGTTAAATACGGTATTTATTTTTTCTCTGAAAGTCAGCATGGTATTTACTTAAGCTTAGTACTACTTTTTTTGGTAACGCGTACGTTCTTCTTGCCTGCATCATCCTTGGTCACCCCGATACGAGTCTTTTTGCCTGTCTTAGGATCTACCAACTGTACATTTGAAACGTGGATGGGAGCAGACACCTCGACGATACCACCTCCTTGCTTGGTGTCTTTCTTGGTTTTCTTGTGGTGCTTCTGGATATTAACTCCTTGAACTATTACCTTCTCAACGCTTGGAAGTGCTCGAAGGACTTTCCCGGTCTTCCCCTTGTCCTTACCTGCAATAATTATAACGTTGTCGTTTTTGTGGATTTTCATGATAGTTTTAGAGTACCTCTGGTGCAAGTGACGCTATGCGCTGATAGCCAGCTTCTGAAATTTCCCGGGGAATAGGACCAAACACACGGTTTGCCTTTGGCTCTTTCTTGTCCTTATCAATAATCACTACTGCGTTTTCATCAAAACGTATGTACGATCCGTCTGCTCGACGTGTAGCCTGTCGTGAACGAACAACTACTGCATAGAGTACCTCCTTCTTCTTGACCATCTTTCGTGGCTCTGCAACCTGCACAGATATTACTACCATATCACCTATGCGGGCATACCGTCTTTTGGAACCACCAAGCACCTTAAAGACACGTCCGATTTTGGCGCCTGAGTTGTCTGCAATTTTTACGATGGATTGTGTCTGTATCATGTTGGTGTATAAGTGATTAGATATCTCTGTACTATGCTATGACGATAAAATTCTTAGTCTTGCTCATCGGTCTGCACTCTTGAATAGATACCTTATCTCCCTCTTTCTTAACGTCACCGGGATTGTGTGCGTGGAACTTCTTCACTCGTTTGATAAATTTTCGATACTTTGGGTGCTTTACAAAACGGGTTACTGAAACAACAACTGTTTCCTTCATTTTGTCAGAGACCACGGTGCCACGAAGTATCTTTCCGCCTTTTTTTTCAGTCGTAGCTTTTGCAGATTTCTCTGTGGCAGTCATATCGTTTTTTGTTGTTGTAGTCATAATAAAATTATTCAGTGATAGTAGCGTGCTTCTTGTTGTTTCCAAGTACCATAAGTATGCGAGCTATATCTTTGCGGAACAACGAACCCTCTTTGGTGTTTCTCACACGGCTACCCTTCATACTAAAACGAAAATCTCGTAGTGCTTCGCGCTTTTCACCCAAAAGCTTCTTGAGCTCCTTCTCGTCTTTGTCTTGAAATGTGTCTTTTTTCTTAGTCATGTTAGAAATTCTTACCCACCTGAAATGTTTGTTATCCTATATCTTTTCTTATCTTTTGCAACTACTTACCCATTACGAACAACAAAACGTGTCTTAACTGGAAGTTTTGCACTTGCCTTACGTAGTGCTTCGCGTGCAGTGGTCTCATCAATACCATCTACCTCAAAAAGTACGCTACCTCGAAGCACTGGGGCTTCATATGCCTGCACATCTCCTTTTCCCTTACCCATACCTACCTCTGCAGCTTTCTGTGTGTATGGCCTATCAGGGAATATACGAATCCAGATACGCCCAGTCTTACCCATAGCGCGGTTTATGGTACGTCGAGCCGCCTCTATTTGGTTGCTTCGAATACGTCCCTGTTCTATAGATTTCAGACCAAAGGAACCAAACGCAATCGTGATCCCACGTTGTGCAGGGTGACGATACTGAATCGCATCGCGACCTCGCTGTAGTTTTCGATATTTAACTTTCTTTGGTAGTAACATGGTAGGTAATTAAATCTTTTATCTTGCGTTTTGAGTTTGTGTCTGATTCTGCTCGTCAGTATCAAAAATATCTCCTTTGTAAATCCAAACTTTGATACCTACAAGACCGGTGTACGCAAGGTAAGCTTCCGTTCGAGCAAATTCGATATCCGCTCGAAGTGTCTGAAGAGGAACTCGTCCTCGCTTTATCTGCTCATTTCGACTCATCTCCGCTCCACCAATACGTCCAGCGAGTGCAATACGTACACCCTTTACGTCTCTGTTTGCTATCACCTTCTCAATCGTTTGTTTCAAAACACGACGGAAAGGCATACGCTTCTCAAGACTTTCTGCAACCATTTCAGCAACAATTTGCGCATTTGCTTCTGGATTTCGTATCTCTTCAATATCAAGCTTTACCTCAGGTGTTTCGGACAGTTTTAGAGCACGCATTTGTTTTGCAATCTCCTTATGAAGCTTTTGAACACCTTCACCGCTTCGGCCGATAAGCATACCAGGACGGGCGGTCTTCACAATAATGCGAAGCGTACCTGCAATTGCTTACGATCACGGACAAACCAACGTGACTTCCAGTCTCGGATGATTCCCAGTCGATGTGCGTATGGATGTACTACGTGCGTCATAATAAGTTTTTGTAATTAAAATTAGTTTTCGTGATTATTTAGCAACTATTTCTACTTCCTTGTCCGCCGTAACTTTAGTGGAGGTGTGGGTTTTTTCTACAGTAACTGCTTTTTCAGGCTTTACTTCTTTGGTTTCTTTCTTCACATCTTCTTTCATCGACGTCTTTGCAACTTTCTTGGTGGTAGGTATCTCTGCTAGAAGTATACGAATATGCGAAGACTCTTTGTGTATTGGTGATGCTCGTCCAAAAGCTCGAGGCATGAATCGCATAAGTGTTACACCCTTATCAACCATTATATTCTTCACCATAAGGGTATTTTCGTTGAGACTACTATCTGCTTGCTTCGCATTTGCAACTGCATTTACGATAAGCTTACTGAGTGTTTTTGCTCCTTTGTGGGGCATGTAGGTAAGCTCAGAAAGGGCAACCGCTACAGTCTTCCCGACAACAGCACGTGCAATTAAGCGCACTTTGCGTGGAGCCTGACGATTGTTTTTAAGAAAAGCTTGCATGATGGTATGTTATTTTTTTGATGATGCAGCTGCTTTTGCCGCCTTTGCTGCCTGAATTTCAGAATCCTTTCGAGCTTGTTCAAGCTCCTTCTGGATTTTTCCTCCATGTCGCATGAATTTGGTAGATGGTGAAAATTCCCCAAGTTTGTGTCCAACCATGTCTTCTGTACAGAGTACTTCAATGTGGTTTTTGCCATAAGACTCGAGGGTCTACGTATGGTCCTTTTTTAAGTGATCGTGTCATATTGTAATAAAAATGCTCGTGGGCGAGCGTGCGCTCATACTACGCAACGCTAGACCTATTGTCAATTAACTCTATTTTCGTCTCTTACCTACCTTACGGCGTGACACTATAAGTGAATCGCTGTATTTCTTTGGTCGTCGAGTCTTGTGACCCTTGCCAGTAGGTTTTCCAAAGATACTTCGTGCTCGGCGGTGTCCACGACCTTGTCGTCCTTCTCCTCCTCCATTTGGATGATCAACAGGGTTCATCGCTGTACCACGTACCGTAGGTCGTATACCAAGCCATCGACTACGTCCCGCTTTTCCAATCGTGAGCAACTGATGCTCCTCGTTTGAAACAACACCGATAGTAGCCCAGACAGCGCTATTGAGTTTTCGAATTTCAGATGAAGGCATTTTAAGGTGTGTGTGGGTACCATCCTGCGCAAGAATCGTAGCTGAAGTACCTGCTGATCGTATGAGTCGTGCTCCAGCTCCCGGCTTGGTTTCAATATTGTGAATCGCAAGTCCTATAGGAATGTTTCGAAGTGGCATACGTACCCCTGCCACAGGCTTTGCTGTTTCAGAAACTATAAACGTATCTCCAACCTTCATGTCTCTGTGAGCGGTCGTATAGCGACGTTCACCATCAGCATAGCAAAGAAGTGCGATGTATGAACTTCGGTTTGGGTCGTACTCAATCGTTTCTACCTTCGCAGGAATGTCGTGTTTGTTGTAGGTGAAGTCAATCTCACGGAACTTTCGCTTGTGACCACCTCCCATGTGTCGTGAAGTAATCCTACCCTGACTGTTACGTCCCACAGCACGCTTACCTCCCTTGGTGAGGGTTTTGTGTGGCGTAGACACTGTCACTACCTTCTTGTAGGAACGTGTGGTCATGTGCCGTCGTGATGCTGTTGTTGGTCGGTAGTTCTTCATATGCTTATGCTAAGTCAATTTTGTCTCCTTTTTTAAGAAAAACGTATGCTTTTTTTACTCCCACTTTTGTTCCACGTCGATTTCTGAAACGTGCTACGTATGGGCGAGGACCTCGGCGAACAATATTTATCTTACGTGGTGTTATCTTGTAGAGCGCCTGCACTGCGGTCACAATGTCTCGCTTTGTTGCATCCATAGCTACTTCAAATACGTACGTGCCACTTGTGGTCATTTGCAAAGCCTTTTCAGTGATTCGAGGTGTTTTGATGATACGTCCCGGTTCTTTGGTAAGATTGTAGCCAGCAGTATCACCCTTAGGCTTGACCGCTTTCTTGTTTTTTACCACAGCGACATCCTTCTTAGCTTCTGATGCTTTCTTGTTTTCTACCTCGCCTTCTGAAGTTTTTTTGTTAAAAATTGCCATATGCCTTTTATTTATTTACAGCAGGTGTCTGTGCGCCACGACTTTCTATCTCCTTCACCGCATCCTCTGCTCCTACTAGCACGAGGTACTTGTATTTAAGAACATCAACGGGACTTAGACTTCGGACGTGCTCAAGCATCATATTGTTGAAGTTTCGCAAGCTTTTAACGGTATTGTCATCTGTGGTGATGCTCGCAATAAGAGCAGTATTTGCGCGCTTGGTTGCGAGCGACTCGAATCCTTGTATCTTTGCGAGTGCTGCAATCGTGTTTTTTGCTTCTTTTGTCTTTGGTGCTTCAAAAGTCATCGCATCAAGGAAAAGTACTTCTCCATCTTGGAATTTCTTGGTAAGTACTGCATAGAGTGCCTTCACACGCATCTTCTTGTTTATTTTCTGCTTAAAGGTTCGCTCGTTTCGTGGTCCGTGTGCGACACCTCCCTTGCGCCAGATAGGTGAACGTCGTGATCCGTGTCGTGCGCTTCCCGTACCCTTTTGTTTCCAAGGTTTTTTTCCAGTTCCAGATACTTCTGAGCGATCTTTCGCGTGCGCTATAGGTGTTCGAGCATTTGCAAGCATGGCGGTGACTACTTGGTGTACAAGATCTCCATTCCACGCTGCACCAAAAACAGTCTCAGGAAGTGCTACTGTTCCAGTTTCTTTACCACTCATGTTGTATATCTTTGCGTCCATGATATTGATTGAATTACAAGCCTCGAACCTCGATAAGGGTGCCCGTTCTTCCAGGAATAGCTCCTTCGACAATGAGCTGATTTTTTTCTTTATTGATACCCACCACTGTAAGGTTCTTCACAGACACAAGTCGTCCTCCCGTTCGTCCTCCCATTTTCATACCCTTTGGGACACGACTTCGTAGACCTCCTCCAATAGAACCAGGAGATCGTTCGTTGTGCTTTTGTCCATGGGTGCGAGGTCCTCCTGCAAAATGGTGGCGCTTTATAACTCCTTGATGACCCTTTGCCTTGGCAATGCCGGAAACCATTATCTTGTCACCCACAGCAAATGCATCATCGACATTGATAACTGCACCTTCTGTGACAGCCATATCTTCAATGTTCTTTGATCGATACTCACGGAAATAGCGGAAAAGACCCTTTGGTCGTTGTGCTTTGTTTACTCGGCCTTCCTTGCGTTCTCCAAATGCCACCTGTACAGCGTTGTAGCCATCTTTTTCCTCAGTCTTGACCTGTGTGACGGTATTTGGCCCTGCGTTGAGTACAGTAGCAGGATGCACACGACCTTCTTCATCGAAGATCTGTGTCATGTATTCTTTTGTAGCGAGTATAAATTTCATTTTTGAAACCAAAAACTGTAGGGCGTATAAAAACAGATGCAATTCGAGGCGTGCAAACAAAATACTGCGAGTCGTATTAAATTATACGATGAGAAGTATTTTGTGCAGCACAACGATGAAGTGCGCTGTTTTTAAAGACCTTGCTAACAAAAAAGGCCTACACTGAACCACTAGCCAGTGAGGCTTACGGTCCAGAGGTTCCCTATCATTGCTGTCGGTGGAACATGGCTAGTACCTTACGATACTTCTATTAGCCTCGGTACTATACAGGAATGGGTTAAAAAATGCAACCCCGTAGTAGAAATTGACGATGCACTTTGTGCGCTCGACCACAGGTCGAGCTTCGTCAATTTTCACTACTGGGTATGACACACCAATAAATTGACTTACAAAAATGTTCTGATACTCTAGGTTTAGTAACAAACATGTACTTCATATTGCTGAAGTGGGTGCCCGCGAATCAGAGAAGGAGGCTGCTAGTAGCGAAAGCGAAGGTTGTTGGCCTCGATTTTTTATCAAACACTGAACGTCTGAGTATGCCAGACCACCCTATCACCTTAGGGAAAAACTGTGTTAGGTGGATAGAAGATAATCTGACGCACTTCACTTCAGCAATTCGTTAAAGGCCAGGGACGTTATTTTGTCCCTGGCCTTCACTTTTTTACGCAAGCACATTTCAAGGCCGATAGATTGTATCTACCGGCCTATTTCTTTTCGTCGTTCATACGTATTCGCAGCCTATTACGCAGCTTGAGTTTCGCGAACTACCCCAGTAAAGCCTGACAAGACAATGTTCTGTTGTTTACACCAAGTCATGAAAGCATCATACTCGGGCCGCTCAGCATTGGGTGGGACTCGAATCACCAACACTCCGTTCTTAACAACACCTCTCAGAGTCAACCTTACTGGATTATACGGAGGGAGGGTCCCTGCCAAAATGGTAGGGTCGTCACTTATGATTCTGAATTCATTCCATTCTTCTTTTTTTGAGGGAATATAGCCACAATTTTCGCATTTTCCACACATAACTTTCTCCTTATTTGGTGAATTTTCATCTTAATTTCCTCTAATTTTCATGGTACTCCGAATGTAGAGAGAGTCAAATGGTAATCTGTTCACGTTGGTGGACTACTCAGAAGGCCAGGACAATGCTTGTCTCTGGCCTTATTTTTATTCCTTTGAAAGAGTTTAGTGCCACATTATTGGCTCAAGGTTACTGAACAACCAACTGTTCCATATTTATATCATTTCTCCTGCACCATTCTGTGAACTTTGTAAAAAGAACATGGGGACTTGCTGGAACTTGCACAAGTAAAACAAATTGTTCCAGAATTTGTCTTTTCTCAACCCGTCCATTTAAACCCTTTGGGAGGGTTTTTATTAAACGTCTTGCACCCCTTGTACGAATGACATATTCATCCCTTGGTATTTCACCACCTCAACTACGCTACTGGGGATTACAGATTTCTTCCATCTTGCCATTTATGTTCAATCCCTTTCTCTGCGCACCATTCAATGAATACGAACGCACCGTCAGCAGGGTATTTTGGCACTTTGATTACAAGCTCGTTTCCGACAATCTCCCACTCCAGACCTTCGGGAATTGTCTCCACCAGGTCATCATCGAACGGTATTATATGCTTCACTTTTCTTTTCATAAAACCTCCGTACCATTTTTATACAACTTTTAACTCAGTCGGCGTCATTAAGAACGCAATTCCTGTCTACGCAGGCAGGTAATCCACGACTGAGCAACACCAAATTCAACATTGTGTTGAATTGGCTGTATAGTCTCTTTAAACAACAGTCTCTTTTCCCTTTGACGTTCGTTAGTTGTAATACTTACATAAACAAAAAATAGCCCTGTTGGGCGGTTTTTTTAGTACATGTATCACTACAGAGCAAGGTCTAACTTTCACGAAGGTATCCGAGAAAGAGTAGACTAAAATACCATCAGCATGATGGTATTTTAGTAACATTATCTAAGCGCCGTCCGCCTTGCTCCCGGCATGTAACAAAACCTAAAAGAAAAAACCGCTCTCTTCAGAGCGGTTTTTTCTTAACGTTTTCTAACTCATCTTGACATCAATATTGACGCCAGATGGTAGAGAGAGGTTTGTTAGAGCTTCAACTACTTTCGGATCGGGATTCAAGATGTCAATCATACGCTTATGAACTCGCATCTCAAATTGTTCTCGCGCATCTTTGTGAACGAATGTGGCGCGGTTGACCGTGTATTTCTTGATTTCCGTTGGCAATGGTACAGGACCAACCACTTTTGCTTCGTATCGAAGCGCTGTGTCCATAATCTGCTTAATGCTTGCATCAAGAATCTTATGTTCGTAGGCACGAATGCGGATACGTAGTTTACTACCCTCACCCACCGGTGCAATCTTTGAGCTTTTCGAAACCTTCTTTGTGGTTTTAGTTGCCATAGAAGTAGTGGTTAAAAACAATGGGTTTAGTTAAGCGTTGATCTTAGTAACAACTCCCGCTCCAACAGTCTTGCCTCCTTCACGGATTGCAAAGCGCTGTTGCTCTTCTAGTGCGACAGGTGCAACAAGCTTAACCTTAAAGGTTACCGTGTCACCTGGCATCACCATTTCTACTCCTTCCGCTAGGGTTACTTCACCTGTTACGTCCGTAGTACGTACATAAAACTGTGGTTTGTATCCACTGAAGAATGGAGTGTGTCGTCCCCCCTCCTCTTTCTTAAGAATGAGTACTTCTGCCTCAAAGTCAGTGTGAGGAGTAACTGTCCCAGTCTTTGCAAGCACCTGTCCACGATGCACATCATCTTTCTTTGTACCACGTAGAAGAATACCAGCATTGTCTCCAGCCTGACCTTCCTGAAGTTGCTTGTTAAACATTTCGATACCGGTGATAGTGGTCTTGCTCGTTGGCGTAATTCCAACGATATCAACTTCCTCTCCAATCTTGATAACTCCTCGTTCAATACGACCAGTCACCACGGTACCACGACCTTCAATAGAGAAAATGTCCTCAATAGGCATAAGGAAAGGTTTGTCTATCTCTCGCTTTGGAACTGCCACATAGGAATCCAAGACATCAGCAAGTTCAAGAATCTTCTTTGCCCATTCGTCATCCATTGACGTAGCTTCAAGAGCCTTAAGTCCTGAGCCACGAATTACAGGAGCATTCTTACCATCAAATCCGTTTGCAGTGAGAAGATCACGAAGTTCTTCTTCAACAAGATCAAGCATGTCCGCGTCGTCTACCATGTCACACTTGTTCATAAACACAACTATCTGAGGCACACCAACTTGGCGAGCCAAAAGTACGTGCTCACGAGTCTGTGGCATAGCACCGTCTGTCGCTGCGACCACGAGTACAGCTGCATCCATCTGTGCGGCTCCTGTAATCATGTTCTTGATGTAGTCTGCGTGTCCCGGTGCGTCTACGTGCGCATAGTGACGATTTGGTGTCTCGTACTCAGAGTGGTGAAGAGCAATAGTAATACCACGAGCTCGTTCTTCTGGAGCGTTGTCGATACCGTCTACGCCCTCAAGACGTGCAGAATATCCCTTATCTACTGCAAGAGATCCAAGCACATGAAGAATAGCGGCGGTTGTAGTGGTCTTGCCATGGTCAACGTGGCCTATTGTACCAACGTTTACATGGGGCTTTGACCTATCAAAAGCTTCTGCTGCCATAATACTTAATGTTAAGTGTTGAGCTTCCTTGCGAAGGTGAAGGCGCGAGAACTTGGCCTCAACTTCGAAAGGGTGCTCTGAATTGTTATAAGTCAGACACGAACGTTACTGTGAAAGCAAGAGGAAAATAAATTTTTGAAAACAAAACTACGGTATGCTCCAAATTTTCTTATTTTCGTTTTTACAAACCCAGAAACGAATTTATGCCAGCTCTAACAACATTTAATAAAACCTCATTACGTATACCTTTCTCAGGCATTGGAGACATACAAAGAGCCTCCGCATATCACAGAAAAAAATACGCGCAGATGCGGTAAAGGAATACTACCGCAAGTCACACCGAAGTCAACCCTGTAGTGAAAGTTTACGAGGCTCAAACCAAGGGTTGAGCGCATGAAATGCATCGTAAACTTCTACTACAGGGTCAACCCGGTAGTAGAAATTGACGAGGCTAAATCCTCTAGATGTAGCGCATGAAATGCATCGTCAATTTTCACTACCGGGTCAACCCTGCGAAAAATAGCGTATTTTATTGTTTTTATGTATTTATTACGTAAACAAAACTTAAAAGGTTTTTTTGCTACGTAACGCAATAAAACCTTTATTTTTTTCAGAAAGTATTGTACCCAAACACTATACACAGGAAATACGGGGTAAGCTCGGTACAGGGCAGGCCGCACACTAACTCTCCTATCCACATTTCCCACTACAGGTGTCTGAGAGACTACATTGAATCACGTCACAAAAGCCATGTTTGATTATTTCCTCCGCGAGTTCTCTTCCCCCTTTACGAACCATATTCCCCCCACTCATCACGTACACATGTTCTGGTGCAAGGTGGTCAAGAAGTGACGGGTGGTGACTGATAATGAGGAAGCCGGTGCCCTCCTTCTTGAGTGCGTCAATAGCTTTAAAGACAGTATGGAGCGCATCTATATCTACCCCGGAGTCTATCTCATCAAGAATGGCGTATTTGGGTTGCAGTGCGGCAAGCTGTAACACTTCAGAAAGTTTTTTTTCACCACCGGAAAGTCCTGCTGTTAATGGACGATCAAGTAAATCAGGATTGATTGAAAATAGCTTAGCTTTGTCCCGTAAGTTCACATAGAACTCAAGTACCGATATATCAGTCTGATGCGTAGCGACATACGCCTTATGGAGAAACGTCGCAAGGGTTAATCCTCCAACTTTTGGCACATTCTGCATGGAGAGAAAAATACCCAGATGTGCTTTCTTTTCCGTAGGAAGATTGGTTATATCGACACCATCTAGTTCAAGTATTCCAGACGATACACGATAGCTTGGATGCCCCAGCAGTGCGTTGACGAGGGTACTCTTTCCAGAGCCGTTAGGTCCCATAAGTACCGAGACACTACCACTTTCTATACACAAGGACGTATCCCGTACGACGTTTTTCCCCTCGTTTTCTTTCGAAACTGCATCCGAGGAAATCTCTACACAAATATTTTTTAGTTCGAGCATGGTTATCAATTCGAAATTTTTAAATAGATTTAAGAGCTTCTTCTAATCCTCGGAATAAAAGTAATGCACACTTTTGTCTCCCTGCGGTTACCTCTACACCAAGCATCGAGTATATTGTTTCTTCGGTAATAGTCTTTGCTTCTTCAACAGATAGACCCTTCAATTTGTCAGTCAACATCGATGCTGCTGCTTGCGAAATACAACAACCAACACCCGAGAAAGTTGCTTGTTGTATTGTTGTACCGTCTAGTTTTAAATACAAAATAAAAGAATCTCCACATGAAGCATTTTTAGCAGGCACTCGAACATCAGGCTCAAACATCTCCTCTTTGTTATGAGGCTTACTATTGTGGTTGAGTATGTGCTGTTTATAAATTTCAGAGTCCATCCCGTTAGAGACAGCCCCGCCATGGCGGGGCGTCGGTTAATCTATTAATGTTTGTATTTTATGTGTTTTTCATTATTCAAACTGCTTTCTACTATTCTACTCTTTTTCGTCTCTAACGGGACTCATAACGATAATTTATAATTTGAAGTTTATATATTAAAAATTTCCTTAGCTTTTTTTATACTACTAACCAGTGCGTCTATATCTTCTTCGGTTGTATACAAATATATACTTGCTCGTGTTGTCGCGGGCACATTAAGCTCCGTATGTAGTGGAACAGCGCAGTGATGTCCTGCCCGCACCGCTACACCATTTTTACCAAGTATTTCAGCCATATCGTGAGGGTGCACAGTATCGAGTGTAAAAGAAACGATTCCCACATTATATGCTGGTTCCGCCGAGTATAAGGTACTGCCTTCTATTTTCTGTAACTCTTGTTGAGCATATGCAAGTATTTCTCGACAATGTGTCTGTATCTTTTCGACACCAATCTTTTCAAGATATTCAACTGTAGTCTTAAGCCCTATGACACCAGCAATGTTCGGTGTCCCCGCCTCAAAACTCCACGGCTTCAGACCGAGCACAAAATCGGTACGAGTCACGTCTTCAATAATACCACCACCTAAGAAGCTCGGGGTCAGTTTTGCAAGCTCACTCTTTTTTCCATACAGCACTCCCACACCCGTCGGTCCACACATTTTATGTCCGGAGAAAAAAAGAAAATCTGCACCAAGTAATGTCACGTCGACAGGCATGTGACCCACTGCTGCGGTCGCATCGACAATCACAAGAGCACCCACCTCATGCGCACGGCGTGCAACGCGTGTAACATCGTTTATCGTACCGAGAACATTGCTTGCAAGCGTAAGAGCTACGAGTTTTGTCTTAGAAGTAATCACTTGCTCCGCTTGCTCATAGTCAAGTTGAAAGTTTTCACCAAGCTCGATATAGCGGATGTTGAGTTTTTTCCGTTTCGCAAACGCTTGAAGTGGTATGAGTACCGCACTGTGCTCCATAATCGTGGTCACAACCTCATCTCCTTCTTGAAACATGTCTGTATGTTCAAGCGCGTACATGAGCATATTTGAAGAACCCGTTGCCCCCGCAGTAAAAATTATTTCATCAGCTTGTGCGCCAATAAAACGCGCAACCACCACCCGTGCCTCCTCGTACTCATTACTTGCTCGCTCTGCTTCTTTGTATAGTCCTCGATGTATATTTGCCCTATACGTGCGGTAGTACGCGTCCATAGCTTCAAGTACTGGCTCGGGTGTGAGGGATGTTGCCGCACTATCCAAATATATCAACGCATCTTTCTTAGAAAGTATAGGGAAGTCTTTTTTAATTTTTGCGAGGTCCATGATGCTAATTTGAAATTTACAATTTTTTACCCATTACTCTCCATCTCTAACTCAATCAACTTGTTAAACTCCACAGCATACTCAAGTGGAAGCGCTTTGGTAATAGGGTCGACAAATCCAGAAACAATCATACGGATAGCATCATCCCGAGTAAGCCCTCGACTCTCCAAGTAAAACAGCTCCTCCTCCCCTATGCGCCCTATGGTTGCCTCGTGACTTATCATAACGTCATCCTGTTTGTTCATCACTGAGGGAAAGGTGTTCGCTTCTGAGAGAGGGTCGAGAAGGAGTGAGTCACACACGAGTGAAGCAGAAGCTCCTACAGCATCTCGAGAAACCTTAATCAAACCTCGATAGTTCGAAATACCCCCGTCCTTACTGACTGACTTTGAGCGAATCGTACTTGATGTATGTGGCGCGAGATGTATCGCTTTTGCCCCCGTGTCCTGCACTTGCCCCTTACCGGCAAAAACGAGGCTCAAGTTGTCACTTTTTGAACCTTCTCCTCGTAACACAGAGCACGGATACAACATTGTCACCGCAGACCCCATGTTACCACTCACCCAATTCATTTCTCCATAGGCGTCTACTAGTGCCCGCTTGGTGTTGAGGTTGTACGTGTTGTGTGACCAATTTTCAACACTGATGTACTTAATCTTTGCACGTGCACGTACAAATATCTCGACACATCCCGCATGAAGTGATGAGGCGTTATACCTCGGTGCACTACACCCTTCAATGTACGTCACCTCGGAACCCTCGTCAGCAATGATAAGTGTATGTTCAAACTGTCCACTCGCGCTTCTGTTCATTCTGAAGTATGCCTGCAAGGGTTCCGCCACTTTGACACCCTTCGGTATGTATATAAACGTACCACCACTCCAGACCGCCCCGTGGAGCATGGTAAACGCATGGTCCCGCGCAGGAACGCACGTATTCATAAAATATTCTTGTACCATGTCAGGATGGCTTTTGAGCGCGGAGTCCATGTCCTCAAAAATAACGCCATCCTTCAGAAGAGATTCTTTAAGTTTGTGGTACACCACATGTGAGTCATATTGCGCGCCCACACCACCGAGGTACTCTTGCTCGGCTTTCGGTATCCCGAGCTTATTGAAAGTGTCGACTATTTCTGTCGGCAAATCGTCCCACCGAGTAGCCTCGGCTACTTCCGGATCAATATAGTAGACAATGTTCTCTAAATCGAGTTTTGCTAAGTCTGGACCCCATGTAGGAAGTGGGGTCTTTTCATAGAGTGCAAATGCTTCAAGACGTCTCTCTTTCATCCATACCGGCTCATTCTTGCTGTGAGATATGTGCTCTACGAGCTCCTTGGTTAACCCTTTTTGAAATGCTTCGTATGCCATAGGTCTCTCTAGTATATAGATGTGTAGAAAGAGAGCAAAAACACCACAACGTCGCTCAGTTAGAACTAACGAGCCAATACATCAAAACTCACTGAATCAACTAAAATAACTTGGTGAATATCTGAAGCAGAAGTTCGATACAATAACGCAGCAGTACAAGACGCGTCTTCTCCATTCCATTCATACTCACTCACCATTTGATCATACAGACGAACTGAGATGCCTTGAGTGACGCTCTTTTGAAATACCATTGTTTCTCCTTGAAAACACACAGTAGTAATGTATATGTTCGACGTACCCTTGGTAAGATTGTTGACTGCTGCTTTATACGAAACCGTATCTCCATACCGCACAGTTTCAGACGACACAAGTGTAAGTGCACCTTCAATATCAGAAGCAATGGGTTCTATGGCTTGTGCGAGTTGCTTAGCAGCACTCGTAACGATAAATCCAAACCCAAGCGCCATACTTCCCACAAGTAAGATACCTAAGTAGGGTCTAATATGTCGGAAATTATTCTCAATGTTGGTGTCAATCACTATCTTGCAGTATACCACAGCCCGACGTACAAAAAATGTAAAACGTGTATACTTTAAGCATATATCCTCAATAAAAAATATGAAACTATCACTCTATAAAAATCCTACCGTTCTTGCGTTGAGCGCCGCTTGTATTTCTGGTGTGTCGATTTTTATTAACAAATTTGCAGCTACTTCTTTGCAAGACCCTATCCTATTTGCTGGGTTAAAAAATACAATGGTTGCATTATGTTTGGTTGGTATTGTCCTCGCGTACTCAAAAAAAGAGGAGCTAGGTACTATTTCAAAAAAACAATGGGGGCAGTTGGTGCTTATCGGTCTTATAGGCGGAGCGATACCTTTTGGACTCTTCTTTACAGGACTAAATATGATTCCTGCCATTAACGGAGCAATGATACACAAAACACTGTTTATTTGGGTTGCGCTTCTTGCTATATTTTTTCTACGTGAACAACTCTCTCCATTACAATGGTTAGGGGTTTCTTTACTCTTTGCTTCGAATCTTGTCATTGGTGGCTTTGGAGGGTTTACAGGAAGTACGGGGGAGCTACTTGTCTTTAGTGCAACACTTTTCTGGGCGGTTGAACACCTTCTTGCTAAGAAAATGTTAGGTGAACTTTCTGTACATATCGTTGCGAGTGGACGAATGCTATTTGGTTCAATATTCTTAGGTATTTTTCTTGCGGTGACCGGGCGCTTGTCAGGTTTAGGTGACATGACCTCGATAAGTACCCTATGGACAGCACTTACTGGTATCTTTTTACTTGGCTATGTCGTCACGTGGTATTCTGCACTGAAATACGCACCTGTGGCATACGTTGCTACACTTCTCGTACCCGCTACACTCGTTACTAATATTCTTACCGCTGTTTTCATAACAGGTACACTTACTGAAACTCAAGCGCTCTCTGGTTTTCTCATGATACTTGGCACCACCTGTATCATCTTTTTTATGAGGCATTCAGGGACTATTACCACTTCAAAGATAGCCGTCACTGGATAACGTATGGACGGAATACTTCGTTGTAGTCGCTATGCGTTTGGGCCTACGTCATATAAATATCCACTTCTCTTTGAGTACATTTTATTGATTTCTTCATGGTACTATTCATTTAAGGATATAAATTAATTATAAAAATATGGAAGGTGAAAAAATACAGGAAATTGTTGATATGCAAAGAGAAAGAGTGTTGTCGGACGCCGAACTACTACGCAGAAATGCTTCGTACGTCTATAGCGAAAAAGAGAATAGTTTGCGACTAGATTTAACAAATGAACAAGTGTGCGAGCTACTTGAAGACAGAATATCGTACACGAAAGAACTACTTGACGACGCGTTTATAAACAAGGATATCAATAAAATTCACACTTTATCAGGAAATATTCTTTCTCTTGAAGCTCAAAAAGATCTTTTTAGTACCAATGATTCTCAAGCTGAAAACGGTGACACCGAAGAACTTCAAAAAGATCAAGGCGACGCAACTATAGAAGCGAGTGAACAACAAGGCGAAATGCCTAAAGAAATAGTAATGAGAGACTACTATGAAAACAAACTTAGTGAAGCCGATATTTCAAATCGATATGAAACTTTTTCTAACCTATCTTTTACATCACTACGTTTATTGGAAGAAGATGTTGAAGGAATGGAGGATGCTCGTGAACAAATAGAATACATCACTTCTATACTACCTGGTTTCAATATAGATAAGCTCTCAAAAGAAGAAGTTCTCATAATTCACGATAGAATAAAAAAGTGTGAAGATGATCCAACAAAAATCCTTTTGGAAGAAAAGGATTATGTAGAAGCCTTACGGTCTGATCAACAGGGGAAAGATGCATGGGCTGACATCTCTGAGATTATAAAAAATATTGATAATGGCTCATACGAAAAAGGTGAGAAAAAAATAACAGAAAATAGATTACTTCGAATTAATACGTATATACGTAATACTCTTGCCCGTGATTTTGAAAAATACTGTAGCGATTTCAATGTTCCTGCAAAATCAACTTTAGAAATAGTTGTTAATGATTCTCTCATTAAGTTTGAAGGAGAAAGATCCCAACAGGAAACCGAAAATACCATAAAAAATATTAGATATATTTTAATGATAGGGAAAAGATTAAAAGAAATATTAAGCGAAGAGGAACTAAAGAAAATTGATTTTGGCAAATATAGTGAGGGTGAAATTGCTACATTGAAAAGTATGTTACTAACATCAACCAGAAAGACACTTCCATTGACCCCAAAACAAAGAAAGTACGCACACAATATAATTAAAAAACGTATCCATTCGATAGTAACAACACCTTCAGATTGTTGGGAAAAAATTCAACACATTCTAAGTTCAACTGAATAATAAAAATATGTGTGTGTCATTTTGTTCGCACATTCTCTAAGTAAACTGTGTATACTTCACATCATGGACGGAGTACTTCGTTGTAGTCGCTATGCGTTTGGGCCAAATAGGCTTCACTTTTGTGGCCCAGATGCAAACAGAGAAATTTGGGACTACCTCAACGACGGCTTTACCGACTTTGGTCTGCAAAAACTTCTACGAGGATTTGAAACACTGTACCCGTACCTTGACCGCATAGCTCGGAGCAACCACATACCTGACCCGTTTGACCCACGCGTCGTCGAGGCGTACTGGATAGGCAATGAACTCCTTAGCGGTGTGGATAAAAACACTCTACATCAATACTTTATTGATGATTTGCGACTGAAAGATAAGCTCCCTATAAAAACTTTTCGAGTTTTGGAAGACCGTATCAGTAAAGGTATTCTTCCCAATCACAACTACCATGTTCTTGCTGTGCCAAAAAAAATGGGCTCTCCAGATAGTGCAACCATTAACGCAATTGATTCCTGCCGTATTAGCTGGGGCAAGGTCATTGAAGTGAGTGGTCCAAACATCACATTACTTTATGAACCACTTCAGATTCTAAACAACAAGTTTTTCCTTGGAGCACCGATAGAAAAAAAGATAGTGCGTAGGCTTGAGGCTGAATATGACATCGAGATGCTACAGCCTGGACAATTCATTACACTTCATTGGGATATCCCTTGCGAGGTACTCACTGAGAAAATAATAGAACAGCTCAAATTCCACACATTGAAAGCTATACAAATAGCAAACCTTGACTAAGCAAGACATATCCACATAATAACAAAAGAAAATACCTGTAGGAAAAGAAAAACGTCAAAGGAGGAATTATGATACTTCACTCAGCAGACACCCGATGCAATACCGACCCTGTTTTCCAACCAGCAACACTCATTCACACTGTCCCCATTCCTGAAACTCCCTCTCAAGTATGTGCACTGTACGGTTTTACCTGCGTGCACAACATGAAAAGGAATTTTCCGCTTGAGAATAACCCCATACTCAAAACAATCATCGAGTATGGTCGTTTTCCAAGTGACGAATTCATCAGAAAATTTATTCCGCGACCATTTTTAATCCTTGAAACGCGCTATGGCCGGGAACCCACCATCGAAGAGATGTACTACTACTGGGAAAGTGAACACCAACACGTGCAAGAAGGAGAAACACCTGTTTTTCTCGTAGAAGTGACCGATCTGGAACTAGAAGGTAAAAATGTTCTTCATCGAGGTAAGGTGATTGGTTCACGCTTTCCACAAAATCCTTCCGTGGTTATTTTCAACCACCTTGGATACCCTGTCGAGGTTGGGATAAAAGTTTTCGTGCACAACTTCGAAATCGCCGAGCTTGTCCCGCTGGATTTTCCGCTATAGCCGCTCTTCCTTTCTTTATAGAGCGCCGATTGCTTTTGCTCTCGGCGCTTTATCTGTACACTAGCATTTATGCATGTATACATTTTTGGTAACCCTGACATAGAAATGGACTCACTTCCCATACGACTTCTGCCGAAGCTGAGAGAATTGTTTCCTGAAGTCACCTTTATCGTACTCGACCCAAACGAAGAATGGGGAGTGGAAAAGGATATGATCATCATCGACACCGTGATTGGAATAGAAAAGGTTACCGTATTTGAAAATCTCGAGGCCTTTAGCAAAACTCCTCGTGTCACCTGCCATGATTTCGACGCCTACACCAACCTGCAGTTCCTCAAGAAACTCGACAAGATAGATTCAACTTACATCATCGGTATACCAGTAGGTATACCTGAAGATAGACTCATTCCAGACCTTACTGAAGCCATAAAAACAGCTCAAACAATAGAATACTAGTATTAATTATAGTATGTATACTAGTGTTCTTTTTTTTCTCATGTACAATCGAAAATAGGTACATACACTGAAAGATACTGGCTTTCCAAACACAAGAGAGGTGAAGAAATGATAAACTGGAGAATCCAACCGAAACCCGCAGACACCACGATATTCCTTCACGTTTCGTGTGAGAGAGACGGCACCACACCAAAGAACATAGAAGTAAAATCCAACCTGTGTATCGAAAAAAACAGTATTTCAGAAATTGACAACAGGTTAGACATCTTTTGGCCTCTTGCGCGCTGGATACAGCAGCACAAAAGCATGGAAAAAAAGACCAAACCGAGACGCACCAAAGGACAAACTTTCACCATAGGTCTTTATTTCTACGAGGATGGTCGCCCTATTGAAATGCGCAGTAACACAGGAGACAACGAGCTTGTTAAAAAGTTTGTCTCTGTGGCCATGGACTGGCTTGTAGATGAAGGGTCTCTAATACAACTCAATCCCATGTCTACGGACGTGGAAAGTTGAACGAGTAGAAAAATCCAGAGTAGTAAAATACCGTCACACAGCCTTTGTGTGACGGTATCATTATTACAGGAAGTGCGCGGCATAGGACATACAAGGGTACACGGATGAGATTTCAAAATTCGAGATTATTGTTTCCGTATGCACGTGATAATAGTAGTGGTTCCAGTATAAAAAATATAAATCTACTACCACATGTTATTTAATACGCTCCCCGTTTTTCCACGCCAGCTCAAAAAGTGGTTTTATGGAATGAACCAATTCTTCTGATTCGATAGCCACAATAAATGGATCTTCACCAAGGGATGTGATGGCTAATTTATTTCCAAAAATGGCGAAATCCATGTGAGAATTGCGCAGTTCAGGCAAAAAACGTACTCTCTGATTTTTGCTAAACATAAACTTCTTAGCAAGACGAATATTAAATGGGTTGTCTGAGACAAGCTGACGAAAGCCTGGATTTATAATCCCCTTTTTCATCTCATGAAGCCACTTATCAAGAAGTCCTGGAAAATGATCCTCTATTCTTCGATAGGAGGAAATAAGAAAGACATCTTGAAAATTATTCATATCTTCCCAAACACTAACAATACCTTCCTTAGTTTCGTGATAGGTAATCTTCGGACGCTTCTTACCTCGATTCCCCAGCGAGCGAAAGATGGGAAGCATTTCATGAAAATTTTTATAGTTGTTCCGCAGCTTGTTCAGTATTACTGAAGGATCAGTAGGTTGATAGATGTTTATTTTTGTTTCCAGGGATTCACTGGCATACCCCCTTTTAATGAGTCCTTCCAAAATTACATAAATTATGGGTCTTTTCAGTTGTGTGATTCTGGCAATTTCTTTCACATTGCCTATATTGAGTTCTAAAAGAGCCAAATATACTTTTGCTTCTTTTTGAGTAAAACCCACTTCCTCCAGAAGCTTTTCAAGTCCTTTGTCCATGAGTTCATGGTACTATGAACAATAATTCTGTCAATATATTTGACAAATCAAATTGGAAAGTTGCTATATTAAGCCAAAATAAGGCAAAACTTCAATTATATTGATTGACAAAGTAACATGTAACGCTATCTTGCATGACAGATACATAGATGGCTGTTTGTCAAAAATACCAAATGGAGGGGTAAAATGAATACTGATACATGTAAACACAAAGGACAACTTGGAAATTTCTGCAGTGAATGCGGTGAAGCAGTTCGTAAAAAATGTCCTGAATGTGGAGCAATGGAGCTCATAGGGCGAAAATTTTGCGACGTAGAAGTTAGGGCAGCAGAAAAGTGCCATCAAGAATACAGGGATAGCATTGGCGACCTAAGAGTGGGAACGGGTTTTGTTTTAGCTCTTCTGTCACTCCTAGTAGGCGCTTACTTTCTACTCAGATTTGAAAGTATATCTTTCCTGCTCACTGTTCCAATTAGTTGCTGTTTCTTAGGTGTTGCATGGCAATGCGTTGCTTTAACAAGAATAGATAAAAAATTTGCAATAGATTTCCCTGAGTACATGGAAGCGTTAGACGAGAGTGGTTATTGGAAATCGAATATCTAACTGTATTCGCAAGATTAGGGCAGAGCTAAAGTTTACTTGCTCTGCCTTTTGTTATAAATACACATCACCTTGTATCAAAATATATAATTTTTATAAACTCAAGCAATCTGTTTTCAGAAATAATACTAGAATTAATTCTAGTATTATTTAAAATTTAGTGTATAGTACCTTGCAGGCTGAGTGTTCACTGAAGCACTTATTTAGTTTAAGTAAACCCTGGAGGAGAAAATGTCTAAACTTATCGCTTTCCTGCTGATTCCCGAATGCAAGTCATGCAAATCTTGCACTTATGCAACAGACAATCCGCCCGAAATTTTTCGGAAGGAATTCGCCGAAGTGCGTCCGTGGGAGGAGTACACACCTCACCCGAATCATCGACTCGTAGTATGGCTCGGTGACGGAAAAAACAAGAAACAGCTACCTGATGAGGAGGTGAAAAGAATGCTCGGTTGCGCTGAAGGTACGGTCGAGTACTTTTGGCAGTGTTACGTATGTCGAAAAATCGTAAGTATGGAAGCATGCCCGCATGATCACAGTGAAGATGATCTTTGGAATCTTGACCTCTGCAAATGTCCGGATGCTTGGAGCTTCCCGGAAGAAGTCTCTTAAACAAAACAGACACAAGCCCCTCTCACAAGGGGCTTGTTCTTATTTTTAATCATCCAACCTATCATGACATATCAAGGATTTCGCTATAATTAAGAGGACTTCAGTATAGAACTGAATCAACTATACGGAGTGCTCCGCATAGTGGGCTCTTTGACGTAATTCCAATTCTTTTTCAAAATACTCATCTTCTATTACTTGCCGTAGCGCATTACAATCTTTTCCATCACGCTCGTTTGCTTCACATTTCTGAAGAAGCTCATTTCTCCACGTTTCAAGGTCTCGCAACTCTTGTTGATACATTTCAATAATCTCTTGTTGTTCTTCTGAGAATTCGTTTCGCTCTTCACGATTTGGCGCTGCGGCGCAGGACATACAGGGGTCATAGGCACGGATGAGCTTTTCGAGCTCGAAAGTTATCGCCTCCACGTCAGTCACCCCTTTTGCCACGAGATCTTCGACGAGTCGTCCGCAGTCCTCTTCAATATTTATCTGGTTTTGCCCTGTAGGTACGATGACTTCTCCATCCATTATCTTGCCGTCCGCCCCTACATGAATCTTATGGTAGAGCGCTCCACGAGGAGCCTCAATAACCCCAATACCTGTGGCTTCTCGATATGGCATCTTAACCAAATCTTCTTGTACTATAGGGTTGTTTTTAAGAAGGTCGATACTCTCATCAACCGAATGCATAATTTCTATTGCCTGAGCCAAGTTGTTGTGAAAAATGTTTGTTGAGGGAAACAGTGCAAGTGCGGATTGACACGATTCTTTCGTCTTTGGATGTAGCTTATCCCGAGCTATGTTCATACGAGCAAGTGCACCCACCATATAGGAGTCTCCTTTGTACTGATACGCGCTCGCTTGCGAGTATGGCAATACCACGTGCTCGACAAGCTCACGGTAGAGCTTCTCGTCATACACCTCACCCTTACTCGTACGTATTCTGCCATTAATATATCCATACCCTTCGTCAGGCAAAAGTGCCATGTAGTCGGTATGTCGGTCAAAGGCAAACGTGCATTTCTCAAACTCCGCGACAAGTCGTACCGTAGCCTCGCGTACACTTTCAAGTTTTTCTATTGCTTGCGCGACCTGTTCGGCATCCGGATACTTAATAAAGCCTCCAATAGCCGGAAACATCGCGTGAATTGACCTCCCTGCAATGATAGTAGCGAGGAAGTTCCCCGCGCTCTTTATCGCAAACGCATCATGTAGCAATTGGTTCTCATGGGGGTCGTTTTCATCAAAGTCGAGAAACGCATCCTTCCCATAGATGTCCGGCATACAGAACAGGTAGAGGTGGAGTGCATGGTCGCGAATTGTGAGTCCATGCAGGGTAAGAGCGCGAAGCATCATTGTTTGCTTGGTAGGCTGTATATCAAGTGCCATCTCGCATGCTTCAATAGCAGCGAGCACATGCGCGTTTGAACACGTACCGCAGATGCGTGAGAGGTGTGATGGTACCGCTAGAATACTTTTACCTTTCAGAGCTTCCGTAAAGAAACGTTTGTATTCTTCAGTTATGAAGTGGACCTTGGTCGCCTTCCCATCTTCGACAGTGATACTGATAGACGCGTCACCTTCTATCTTAGTGATGTGTTCCAGCTCTATGTTTATCATGTGCATACCCGGTAGTAGAATTTTAATTCGTAATAGTTAAGATTGTGCTTGAGCAAGCTCGGGCCGAAGCTCTGCCACAAGTCCGTTCACCGCTTTCAAAAACATGTCAGCATTCATCGGGCATCCAGGGACTGAAGCATCTACCGTCACAACATCCGCCACTTTCTTTACTTCGGGAAGTGCGCCAAAACGGTCAACGAGAAATTGTATCGCTTCTTTTTGCTCGGGGGTAAAGGTATTGCGCTGACTTGCTGGCACTCCCGTCACTGCACATGCTCCCACCGCTACCACTTTTTTACTACGACTCCTGATGTCTTTAAGCTTTTCTTCGTGCTCAGGGCTTGCGATAGCTCCCTCAATAAACGCAATATCAAATTCGTCGTAAATGTTATTCTTTTTAAGGACTTTTACGTGACGGAAATCAAAAATCTTTTTCCATTCCTGCCAATGGTCGTTTAGAAGCTCAGTAAAGAGTATGGTGTTGTCTTCCGAACAGGAAAACACAAACCACCCTATTTTAATTTTATTTTCTATGGTCATCCTGTTATGATAGCAAACAAGAGTATGCGACGCACGAACAGCACGTGGTAAAACCACAAACAGCCTCAGGAGCCGTGAGTTTAAAGTTGAAAATTGGAAACCTAAAGCCCGCATTTGCGGGTTTTAGGTTCGACGAAGGCGAGGTACTTTTTACTTGCGTATTTACAGTAACGTTGATGTCTACGCAGACGCACTCACTGCAGTAAATCCTGTTGGTGCCGCAGGTGGTGTCGTGTCAGTTCCTCCTGTCCCTGCCTGTGTTGTTGCACTTTTCGCTGTAGATTGACTGGACTCATTCCCTGCTGCGTCGATAGCTGAGACTCGATAACTGTAGGCGGTCGAAGCTGTGAGACCGGTATTGATATACGAAGCGGAGGTCGTTGTTGTGAGGTAAGTACCGTTCCGGTATACCTTGTAGCCTGTTACTCCGACATTGTCAGTGGAAGCAGTCCATGCGAGATTGATTTGTGAAGAAGAAACTGCCAATGTTATCAGATTCAATGGTACAGCAGGTGGTGTCGCATCAGTTTCCACTGTCCCTGCGTGCGTTGTTGCACTTTTTGCAACAGATTGACTGGATTCATTGCCGGCAGCGTCGACAGCAGAGACTCGATAGCTGTAGGCAGTTGAAGCGGTGAGACCGGTGCTGTTGTGTGAAGTGGAGGTTGTTGTTGTTAGATATGTACCGTTCCGGTATACCTTGTAACCTGTTACTCCGACGTTGTCAGTCGATGCAGTCCAGGAGAGATTGATTTGTGAAGAAGAGACTGCGGTTGCGGTGAGAGATGGTACAGATGGAGCGGTGGTGTCGGTAGGAATAGGAATAGCAGTATAAGCATATTCTACTCTAAAGGTATGCTCCCCGTATGTTCCTGTGTAGGTAAACGCTATTTTTCCGTTACTGTTTGCTTTGCAAATTCCACCTGTGCAGTTGGTTCCAGTTATTTTCAAGCCTAAAGTACCATCTACTCTAACGTTGTAGTATTTATTGGCCTCCAAGTCTCCAACAGTGTGGAGGGTGTTGGTGAGAGTTGAATTATTTGAGCTTTCGGTCCATTGTTTGGTGGTTGCTTCCCAAGTGATGTTTTTGACGTCGAGCCATTCAGGACGGACTTCGTCAGTGTCAAATGATTGGAAGTTTCCGCTTTGAGGGGTAATAGTTAAATCAGCTAAATTAGAGTTGGTTGCTCCTATGTCTCGAAATTTTCCGTTTCCATAAATTCTTGCTCCAGCTCCAATGTCTATTTTACTAGTTCCGATAGTGTGTGGGGGTTGATATTCGTAGGCACCGATGTCAGGAGTACCGTAGATGGGATTACCTGCAAAGTCAGTAGTAAGACCGACAGAGGTGCCGGCGTCTATTAATGGAGAACCTGGAAGAAGGTTAAAATTCCTAGCACTAAAATTTGAAAACAATTGCTCACCATACATTGATTTTGCATCATATCCAGCATTTTTCCAGGCAGTAAGATTCGCATAGACGGTAGACGCATTCTGTACTAATCTGGTATGCGGCGTGTTGAAATTGTTATAATCACTTTGCAGGCCTATGGACGGATTATCAAGCGTATACATGGTCGTCTGTAATTTATTCTCGTCAAAAATATTATTTTTAAGTTTCACATTATCAACCCCAGAATCTATGTACACCATAGCTCTACCTGTAGCCTGAGTACCTTCCACGAGGGTATTGTTATACACAAAACTTGAATCAGCAGTAGTGAAGTAGAGTCCTCCTGTACCACCCACAGAACCATAGGTATCATCTGACAAATTGACTAGCTTGTTATAATACACACTCGCTGGAGCAGCTAGATATACACCTCTCGCAGAGTCATGAATATAATTCCTGTAAATAATAGTATTTGCGCCACCACTTCCTATAACATAAAGAGTAGCTCCGCTAAGATCATTTCCAAATATAGTGGTATTGGAATAACCAGGTAGGATATCAATTGCATTTTCTTCTATTACCCCAGAAACAGTGTTGTTTGATATAACATTGTTTGAACCAGTCCCATCGTGTAATGTGATTCCGTCATTATATGTCCCTGAAAGGGTAATGATGTTGTTATCAATAAGTCCATTAGATAACATGGCACCATTTATTCCATTGTTTTTACATCCGATTAAAGTTGAATTCTTAACATACGAACCATTACCACTCAATCCTATACAGTTTTGAGAAACGTTTCTCACAGTCACATTATCAATTTTCATTGTCACACCGGGTCTGGCTTCTATACCAGTACCAGCAATATTGCGTATTTCTAAGTTGGATAGTATAACCTCTCCGCTACCAGAGGAGTAGGCTGAAATTCCCCTATCGAGAATGTTTTGACCATCAATAATAGCTGTTTGGCCAGGAGCTGAGGTTATGGTATAGGGATTTCCAACAGAGCCATATGCAACCATCCTCAACGAACTGCTTGTTATAGTTCCGCACAAATAAACGGTATCGTTATCGCTGATTTTATTATCCCCAGAACCCCAATTAGCAGAGGCGTTAAACCATGAAACAGAACGAGCTTGGCCACAAGAAGATCCATCACCAGCACCAGCATTACTTATATAAATACCTTCCGCACTCGCTTCTCCCACGCCAAAAACAAACCCTCCCATAACAAAACAGAGAAATAAGAATATTTTTTTAAACTTAAACTCACCAGTTAAGACTCTCCGACGGAGAATTTCAAAGGTTCTTTTTTCCAACTCTAAGTATTCTTTTTGTTTCATGTTTTAATTTATTAATTCCTTATTACCAATACCTTTTTGTTGTCATTTATTTACTGTTGTTCAGTATTACCACACCATATATGAACTGATTCAAATAATACTTGAGCTTAAAACATGGTATCACATTCTGAGGGTACGTACTCCCACTGACACAGGAAAAGTCCACAAGCACATTCCGTTAAGCTTGTGGACTTAAACTTTCAAACCCGACAAACTTTTACAACGAAAGTGTCTTTTCCTCTTTCCAGGTGTTCTCGTTCAATACTGTGATTTTCTCATCGCCGACAACGTAGAAGTACTGGTCTATAAACACTGCACGACGTACGTCATAGCCACTCACAGCGGCTTTAAGACTGAGTTTGTTATTGTCATACGAAATGACATACCCTCCGTTACTTGCTGGGATAAAGACAACTTTGTACTCACTATCTCGTAGAAACGCATGGTGGTTATTCTCAACTTCACTCCAACTTTCCTTAAGTGTATACACTGCACGTTCTACGGGTAGCGCAGGGTTACTCACGTCAAAGAGCGAGAGTTTTACATTTCCTCCATCTCGCCCCACACCGAGCACTGTGTTATGGTCTATCGCTTCAAGGTAGCTTGAATACCCTGGTATCTTGAGTTCTCCTGTCATCTTAGGATGTAGCGGGTCAGTGAGGTCAAACACATAGAATGGATCTGTCTGTCGGAAGGTCACTACGTAGCCTCGGTCTCCAATAAAGCGAGCGGAGTACACTTGCTCAGTAAAACCGAGGTCGAGAACACTTCCAACAATTTCGAGTGCGCTGCTAAGTACGTATACATCATTTACTTGCGTACCTCCTCCCCATCGCTCTCCGACAGTTACCGCTACGCGAAGGTACCCGTTGTACTCATCGAGTGAGAACTGATTAAGTAAATGTCCCGGAATAGACTTCGTCTCTGCAATAGTGAGTGTGTCTACTGCAATACGAGTAACGACGGTTCTGTCAATGTCGCGAGCATGAAGAGCTTGATAGCTCACAAAACGGTTTGCTAGTTCTGTTTCAAATCGGAGTGCTTCATTATTGTTCATTTTTGCTTGCTCGTTCTCAATAAGATTTGAGATTTCTTCTAACTTTGAGGGGTCGCTTATGTCGTAACTCACGATGGTTGCTATACGTGCACGTACACTATCTGACAACAAATCAGTAAGCCCGGACGCAAAGAAATCGAGCGCTACCGCACGACTTCCGGAAGATTCCTGATGAGTCACGTATATATTGTCTTCAAACATTGCAACCACAGTATTATCTGCCTTCCCTGCGAATGTAATTTCCTTATTTATCTTTCCATCTTTTGGATTGAGAGCCAATATTGAATAGCTTGTATTTAATTGTTCAAGATGTTCCGGTACCCATATTCTCGTACATGGCAACACCATACCCGCACCCATGAGTGGTACAACAGGGCATGGTCTATCTCGATATATATAGGTAGAAGTTACCAGGTACACTACTCCATCATTTGCTCGCGCGGTGACGAGCTGTACATTCTCACCGTACTTTCTGTCCCATTTTTTCTTTGGACTTTCCGGGTTAGTTACATCATACGCTACGATGCTGGTATAGGTAAAAACAAGTAACGTGTCACTGATAAGCAACATTTCTCCGTTTTCCTTTATCTCATCTTCTGAAATAACACTAAGGTCAGAGGGTGGAAACGCATCTACCACCTTGGTAGTAGGGTCGACATAGTTTGGGACTGGCATCATGTCATTTGCAACAACGGCATCTACAGTCGTTACACCACCTCTAAAGTAAGGTCCGTACGACTGTGGCGATATAAAGATATTTTCACCATCGGTTTTCACAATATCCGGCTCGTCTATTCCTGACACTTGTACATTTGTTGAACTGAAACGATCGCTGACTGTTTTTTCACTTGAAGGAACGGCATTTGGTGCCATAGCTGGTGTGGGTGCTACTGCCGAATCTTCGTCAGCAAACGTAGCTCGTAATCCTGTTCCCATTGCGTACGTCATACCCTCTGAAGCATCTATATAGGTGAGAAGGTCGGCTTCTGAAGAAACTTTTTTGTACGCATACTCTTTTGACTTCGCTTCGCCTGTTGGTTTTGCACGCGTTTGCGTAGGATTTGTCCTTACAGCGCTAGTCAATGCTGCACGACCTTGTGGACCTACCGATCTACCATCCCAATCACCCAAGTTCAGTCGTGCGAGATAAAATGCCTTCACTGCAGTTTGAGTTTGTGTACCGTAATAACCCGTAGCACCCGCAGGGATACTGTACCCTGCATCGATAAGGCACTGCTGTAGGTTTGAGACATTTGCTCCTGATTGTCCAAAGAAGACTTGTGAAAGCGCTCCTGCAGTGCAGGTAACTGCGTGTGCTTCTCCTGCAAAAAGCACTGATCCCAAAGCAATGCTCAGAATACATACGTAACATTGAATATGTTTACTAATCATAGTTATATATAAATAATAATTATTATAAGTATACTATTAAACACTGCGTTTTGTCTCACTCTCATCAAACAGTTAATGCAAATAAAAAATAACGCAGTTTAGCCCATACACCTTGCAATGTATGGGCTATTTCTTTTCTCTTGCGTCTTTAGTCAAACGACATCTGTAGCACGGGATGCATAACCGGAATTGCATCCAAAGGAACTTTTTCTTCAAATTCAGGTTCGTAGACAATGTATACACGGTACCAGTTAACAATGTCATCCAACTCACCAAATGTTTTTTTGCTCCCTAGTTCAGGGAGAATTACATGACCACTCCCCTGATAAACAGCAGTGATACTGAAAATACCTCGTAACCCTTCTCCATCAAAGGCCACGGCATGTCCTTGTATAGGAACAGAACGACCCTCTTCTAAATACGCGTACTGTGCTACAGGCACATATTTTTCCAGAGGAACGCTATAAATACTTATCTGTTCCTTGCCATTTTTACACTTTGTAAGAATAAAAAGAACAGTATTCATCTAGCACCTCCGTTACCAGATTTTTATCTTTACAAAAACAAAATGACTACCTACACGTATAATAGCAAACTATACCTCCAGTAAATTTGCTCGTGTTTATAACTTTATACTCCTATATTTCAAAAAGTCTAATTGATTGACGAGTTTGCGAGTTACGAAAATAGAGTAGCTTTCAATTTTATAACTTTCAACATTTAACTTTTAACTTTTTTAAAAGTGGATAGCTTTACTGTGCACTACACTTCAAGCAAGGTATACTCAACACATTGAACGCTGGTATCGTTACACGTTGACGGTAGCATATCGAAACTGAAAGCTCGTTTATTTTTTGATACATGACTGATTCAAATACAACCTCTAACGGTATAAAAACAATAGCTATCGGCGGTGCTGCAGGTGATGGTGCCCGCGAGGCAGGCATCAACTTTTCAGAACTCCTAAACGAGCTTGGCTACAAAACATTCTCCTCATTTGATTACCCTTCTCTCATACGAGGAGGTCACAACTTTGCCCGCATAAGCTACAGCATTGAGCCCGTATATGCAGACTACAAAGAGCTTGATGTGTTGGTAGCTGTCAATGCAGAGTCGGTACTCGTGCATCAACACTCACTTAAAGAAGGTGCTCGTGTATTTGTGGAAGAGGCATACCTTTCTGAAGTTAAGGACCTTGGAATCGACCTCATTCCTCTCCCCATGAAAAAAATAGCTGAGGAATTAAAAGCACCTCAAGTAGCACGTACTTCAAGTGCCTTTGGTGCATACGGGTACACGCTTGGTATCCCTTTGAATCAGCTCAAGATGCTCGCAGACAAGGTGTACGCAAACGTTGGCTCAGAAATGAATGTTGCGCTTGTGGAGAAAGGATACAACCATGTCAAAAAGCTTGGTGTCCCTCAAGATGTGTGCGACATCCCTACCGAACACGGCGAGATTGGTGAAGTAATGGATGGTAACAAAGCCATAGCAAAAGGTTTCTTGGCTGCCGGACTTGAAGCGTACGTTGGCTACCCTATGACTCCTTCTACCTCCACACTTCAGTTTCTAGCAAAAATGGCAAAGAAAACAGGTCTTAAAGTGGTACACCCGGAAGATGAAATAGCCGTACTCAATATGGCACTCGGCATGAGCTATGCGGGTAAGCGTACAGCAGTGGGTACCGCAAACGGTGGATTCGCACTCATGCAAGAGACCTTCTCACTCGCTGGCGTTTCCGAAATCCCTATCGCTATCATGGTTGCTATGCGTATGGGGCCTGCTACAGGAGTAGCGACCCACACAAGCCAAGGGGACTTGCAGTTTATCTTACACGCAGGACATGGAGAGTTTCCTCGATTAGTGATAGCTCCAGGAGACGTGGAGGAATGTTTCGAGTGTGCAGCTGATGCACTCAATCTTGCGTGGAAGTACCAACTCCCTGCTGTTATACTCTCTGACAAACATCTTTCTGAGAGTTACAAATCAGTGACGCTCGATACCAAGAGCAAAGGACCTGACTTTGGTAAGCGTGCTGTCCCTGTCGGCTCACACTATGTACGATACAAGATAACTGAAGATGGAATATCTCCTCTTGCATTCCCTGGTAAGGCAAACGTGGTAGTAAAAGCAACAAGCTATGAACACAACGAAGAGGGTGAGGCTGTTGAAGACAAGGCCGATGTACAAACAATGCAAGATAAACGTTTTCGTAAGCTTAATGGGCTGTACCAAGATTTCGCATGGTTCCCGACGGTAAAGACATACGGGGATGAATGGAGCGATGTAGTGATAGTCTTCTGGGGCTCAACAAAAGGTGCTATGCTTGAAGCACGTAAGCAGCTAAAATCTCCTGCCAAGCTCGTGCAAGTACTCTGGATGGAGCCGTTTGATGCAGATCGTATCAAAGCTGAGCTTAGTGGCGCGCGAGTAATAATAGATGTGGAAGCCAACCACACCGCACAGCTCGCGGCACTCATACGTGAAAAAACGAGTATTGAAATTCACAACAAAGTACTCAAGTACGACGCACAACCATTTACCCCTACTCAACTCGCAGAGGAAATAAATAAGTTTATATAAATATTATGGCTCTTGACCTTACCACAGACATAAAAATTACCTGGTGCGCCGGGTGCCCAAACAGCCAAATACTGGTTGCATTTCGTCAGGCTGTCGAGGAATTTGTCTCTGCGGGCTCGATAGAGATCCACAACATCGTTGCGGGAGCAGGAGTTGGCTGTCATGGCAAAATAAGTGACTATCTTGAGATCAACACATTCAATTCCCTTCATGGACGAATCGTTCCATCACTCACAGGTATCAAGCTCGCAAACCCCAAGCTCACGGTTGTCGGCTTTTCGGGAGATGGTGATTCTTTTTCAGAGGGATTTAGTCATATCACGCATGCTGCGCGTAGCAACAGCGACATTTCTATCTTCCTCCACAACAACCAAGTATTTGCTCTTACGACGGGACAAGCGACAGCGACAAGCCCCAAGGGATTTAAAGGTGGCACCATGCCTGAGGGCTCTATCAACGAACCCATCAATCCCGCACTCATCATGCTTGCTATGGGAGCGACGTTTATAGCACGCACCTTTGCATCTGACATCAAGAGAACAAAAGAAATCATGAAAGAAGCTATGCTTCATAAAGGTTTTGCGTTTGTAGAGATTATTCAGCCCTGCATCACCTTCTTTGATACCCGTGAATACTATAAAGAACGAGTCTACTGGCTTGATGAAAAACATAAGAAAGGCAACCTCGACTGTGCATTTAAGGTCGCGCGCATGAAAACTGCTGACAAGGTTCCTTGCGGTATTATCTACCAGACCTTTAAACCAACCTTTGAGGAGTTAGTTTAGGACATACACAAACAGCGTATTTCATCGTTGCCCAGCACAAAATATCTCTCGTAGTATTGTTCATACAACTCGCTCTATTTTGCTTGGGTGCCTTGAACTTCATCCGTTTGCGTAAGTCCTGACGTAATACGGGAACGTGCACGACTTCAGTATGGGGGCGTAGTTTCTAAAAAAACTTGCTTCCACCTCTGCAAAAGCTACGGCGGACAAGTCGAGCTGTACCACAAGGGCATTTTCATTTTCATAGTCGCTGCGCTCCTTGAAAATTAGGTCGCATCCGTGTTTGCGTAAGTCCTTATGTACACTTCACCCCTGCCAAAAATCTTACAAGAGTATTACGCTCACATATAAAATTTGAGCCATCTATACAACTGCCTGTAGAATATAGAGATGATAAATTTACATACCCTTTTCAACCCAAACAAGGTCGCTGTAATCGGTGCAACTAATGACGAATCAAAGGTGGGCTATGCTCTCATGAAAAACATTCTCGCGGGAAGTGTGCGAGAAGTATACCCTGTCACCTTGAGTGAGACAGAAGTGTTTGGTCATGTGGCATACACATCAGTCAAAATCATCCCCGGAGACGTAGACCTTGCGGTCATCGCGGTACGCGCTGATATCGTTGCTTCAATACTCGAAGAGTGCGCAGAAAAAGGTATACATTCGGCTATTGTTATTTCCGCAGGCTTTAAAGAAATGGGAGAAGGAGGTAAAAAGCTTGAGGAAGGTATCGCCGAAATTGCACACAAGCACGACATCACACTCCTCGGTCCCAATTGCCTCGGTATTATGAACGCACACGCAGACTGGAATGCGTCCTTTGCAGTTGGTAAACCTTCGAAAGGTAGCACTGCTTTTGTCTCACAATCAGGAGCACTCGGTACCGCACTATTAGACTGGGCAAATAAAGAAGGCGTTGGTTTTTCCAAGTTTGTAAGCCTTGGCAATGAAGCATCTCTCACTGAGCTTGAGTTCTTGGAATACCTTATAGATGATGAGGACACTAAAGCGGTGCTTCTCTATATTGAAAAAGTGAGTGATGGACCACGTTTTCTTGAACTTGCACGACGACTTGCAAAAAAGAAACCGCTCGTTGTCTTGCGAGCAGGTAGAAGCACACGAGGCTCTGCTGCGGTCGCAAGCCACACAGGCTCACTCGCACCTTCGGATAAAGTCTTTGGGGCTGCGCTTGCACAAGTTGGCGCTATCCCTGTGGACTCGCTCCGCACACTCTTCTCTCTCTCCAAACTATTGAAGCTCGGACTCACGACAAAAGAGCTACAACGAATCGCAATTGTTACAAATGGTGGAGGACCATCTGTAAACACCGCAGACCTTATCGGACTCTCAAACTCACTTTCACTTGTAACCTTCTCTGATGAAACCAAAGAAGCACTTCGAAGCGTCCTTCCTCCTATGGCAGCAGTGGGTAACCCTGTCGACGTAATAGGTGATGCTGGCCCTAGTAGGTATAAAGACGTACTTAACATTTTGAGCGACATACCCGAGGTTGATATCATCATTGCCCTTGTGACTCCACAGATGATGACTGATCCTGCAGGAATTGCCGAGGTACTTATTTCAGAACATGCTAAAAAACCAATCATCCCAGTCTTTATGGGTGGTGCTACGGTAGAAGCGGGCATAGACATACTCAAGCAGGCTGGTATGGTGAGCTTTGATTCTCCAACAGACGCAGTCGAGTCGCTTGATGCATTGGCGCGCCATTCGGCGAAAGTGCCTGACTCAACACCTCCCACCCCTCGTCTTTCAACGCACCTCTCCATGCTTTCCTTTGAGGGTATGCAAGCTATTTTACGAGAGTACGACATGAGTCTCGAAGGAGTATTTGTGAAAAATAAAGAAGAACTTTCGAAAGCTATCACGAAGCTTGGGACAGGACCCTATGCTATGAAAGCAATCTCAATGCAACTGGTGCACAAAAGTGATTTGCAAGCTGTCAAACTTCGCCTCGCAAACGCTGAAGCACTGTTACATGCATGGGACGATATAGAAACATACGTCGGAAAACACACAGAAGGTGCTATCATCGACGGTATGCTCATACAGCCGATGATTAAAGGTGTGGAGTGTATAGTGGGCATGAAGCGAGACCCCATCTTTGGTCCTACGATAGTCTTTGGACTAGGAGGAATATTTGTAGAAATACTGAAAGACTCTTCCATCCGCATAGCTCCCGTCACTGTAGAGGAGGCGCTCAAACAAATACAAGAAATACATGGACTGCCATTACTTACTGGAGCACGAGGGAGTGTACCAGTTGACCTACAAGCCCTCGCAGAAGTTATCGCTTATCTTTCAAAGCTTTCATTGGAACACAAAGAGATTGAGGAAATAGACTTCAATCCAGTCTTTGCCACCGCTACAGGTGCGCGGATTGTTGATGCTCGTATCATGGTGAAGTAGGACTTATTTAAACGGCACATTTCGGCGTCAAACTTCACAAAATGTCGTTCAAGGTACGACGTGTACCGCTCACTCCATTTTGCTCGTTTTCCTTGAACTGCATCCGTTTGAATAAGTCCTAAACCACAATCCGTCTCTTCTCAAGAAACGTTTTAACCTCCAGTCTGTTTGAGTAAGTCCTGAAATTTTGTATGAAAACAAAAAGGCCCGTATAAATACGGTCCTTTTACTAAGAGTGGACGCTCGTTGCAACCCTACGTTGCGAGCCAATAAGGGGAGATTGTCTTGTCCCAACCAAGTCTTAGATTGTTACGTGTTAAAAACGTGTTACTTATGACTTCGTGTAACCTGATGGTATGCGACCTCCTTCAGCCAATTTACAAATTCTGCAAACTCAATTTTTTGAGTCATGTCAAAATCAAGAGGAGCATATTCTTCGTCCGTGAAGAGTTCAACGACTTCATCCGTGGTTAAATGTGGCTTGAAGTGTTCTTTTTCTTTTTCATCGTGTCGAATCGATGCCATTTTTTTTCGATGATTAAAAAGAATAAGTGCTACCGCAATTTCTCCATCACGTTCGAGAAAATTGCCGACCTTACACCTTTCTAAAAAATTGGCGAATTCTTTCTTGCCATTTTTCCCAGGGAACAACCGCTTACCCTCGGCATCATGAAGCTGACCAGCAATACTGTTCTGCTCACGGATAGGTATTTGTTCGGGATGTAGCTGCGTTTTTTTGTAAGCAAGTAAAAGGGCCATTCTCTCACGTCGTTCCTTTTCCATCACACACCTCCATGTTGAATTAAAAGAGCACACGAAATGTGTACCTGACTCTTGTTTAGCATGAATATAGACAGTTGTCAACCCTTATTGATTCTCCTCCCAATAGACGTTTTATCCCCCAGTCGCAAGACAGGGGGATAAAAGAACCGCTTAGCAGGTAAAAAGCGCAACCACATTGTCGGCTCTTTTACGAAGACCGTCTTCCTGAACTTTCCTTTCCTCCAAAACACCGAGTGCCATTGTTTGAACGTCGTAATCTCCTGAGAAATCACGAAATTTGTACAGCATGTTACGGCTCAGCTTCTCAGGATAATGAAGCAAAAGAATTCTTCTTGTCCCTTCCAGCACACTGGAGTTGTTGTGTTCCAAAAAACCCAGAAGGGTATCATAATCAAAATTTTCCTTACCAATCCTCTCAATAGTCTTTTGGAACAGAATTTTAGTTACGTGATATATACCAAAGAGCTCCGAATATTTCCCGTCCATACTTTTCTCCTTGTTAAGGTTTGCCTGAATTCTATGGAACGAACCTAGCATGAAAATATCATTGAAATATATTTTTGTCTACTCTTCTACTAATCAATATTCTCGTTGAATTCAAAAGACTATCGTTAACAACAAACGACCCACCGGAATGGGTCGTTCCAACAACACCAGCACAAAGGCTGGTTTAATTTACAATGGGAGAACAACACTTCGCTCACTCAAATCTCCTCTCACTTTAAGCCTGATGCGAGGATGAACTTGTATCCAATCTCCCGCCCCAATGTGTCGCAATACCTGTTTTCCTCCCACTGTCTTCCGTACCAAGAAATGACCCGAAACATCATCTTGATATCCATGGGTAAATCCTATTTTAAAAAGTGAAATACGAAAATCGTGTGGAAATCCCTGTATTGATTCAAGTGGGATAAACTTATTCCACTCGAACCGAAACAATGTTGCATAATCTTCCATGCTTGCACCCCCTTTCATGGTTTAGTAATTTTGAGCTCCTTTAATTATAGTACAACAAAAAATTAACTTTGCAAATATGCACGCCCTACGACGCTTATAGTACGCCGTTCATTTATTCTTGATGTTGAGAAAGAGTTTGTGAGATAGGGCTTACAACGGGTGCAACAAGTGTTTTTATATCTACAGTACCATCCCTAAGTCCTTCAAGCTTATCACTCATGTCTACTTTTGCTTTGATGAGTTTTGTGATTGCACCCATTAGATCAGGCCTGTTGACAGTCGTGCCACCCATCACTTTTCCTTTCGCAATAATGATTCGACAATGACTGTTTTCGAGAGGTGTGGGGTAGTGTATCACTATGCGGTCTTCAAGTGCGCGCACATCTCCAGTCCACCCTATTTGAAAACCGAAACCATGGCTGGTGTGGAAAGATACTTGAGCAAACGGCTCCTTTGTAGCATTGCTCATGTTTTTCCCTGCTATTTCACCCTGTAAACGGGCACTCATCCAGTTACCCATGATAACAGTTTCTTCTAACATACTGTCCCAACACTCAGTAGTGTCTCCTGCTGTCCATACATCAGGAACATTGGTCTCAAGAAACTGGTTGGCATAAATTCCTTTGTGTGTAGCAACACCTGCCTTTTGTATCCACCCGACAGGTAGCTCAACTCCAATAAACGGCAGGATAATATCGCATGGTATCTCGCGCCCATTACTGAGACGAACACCTGTGACTTGCGTGTCGCCGAGCACTTCTGCCACTTCCACTTCTCGCACGATTTCAATACCTTTCTCTTCAAGCATTTTTTCGATAGGAGCAACTTCTTCCGGACTAAGCTGCGGTTCAAAAAAGTATCTCTCACGCATCACCTCCGTGACGGTAAATCCCCGAGAATGCAGTATTTCAATAATTTCAAATGAGACACACGCGCTTCCTATCATAATTACCCGCTTTGGCTCACCCTGTGCCACTTCACTTATTGCCGTAGCATCATCCACTGTACGAAGATAATATATTCCTTTTTTATCGGACCCTTTCACATCCCATTTCCGTGAATGTGCTCCCGTAGCTAAGAGAAGTTTTTTGTACTGCAAACTATCGCCATCAGAAAGCGTCACTATTTTAGCACCTGACTGAAGCTCGGTAGCGCGAATCCCTTTGAATAGGTGAATATTGTTTTCTCTATACCACGCATCACTTTTCAACCATACGTTCTCGAATGGCTGTTCCCCAAGTACCCATTTGGGCTTTGAGAGTAGTACCCGAGAGTAACAATTGTGAGGTTCGTCCGAAACTATCGCTATTGAACCAACAGGGTCGTTTTTTCGAATAGTTTCCGCAGCAGTCGTGCCCGCGATACCTCCTCCGATTATGACGTATGTATAATATTGCATGAAAAAAACATTTATCTAAGTAGTACTCTTCTATTGTAACTCATACTGCAGTATCTTTGCTTGATACGCCGTGGAAATAGTGAGGACGCTGTACTACACAGTATATGACAACGTATCCCTTTGCTATACATAAAATTCCCCGTACAGGGAGGGGAATTTTATCTTTTGTAGATTAAATATAGTTACTTTGGAAATATTTGTGCTCCAGAGTTATCAAAAAGGAGTATTGCTTTCGTAGGGCATGCCTCTGCAGAAGCAATGAGTGTCGCATCATCTGCAGCGTTAGCGTCTTTTGCGACCACTTTGTTTTCGTCATCAAGCTCCCACACCTCGCCTGCAACTGCTATACACGAAACAGCTGCTATGCAAAGGTCGCGATCTACCACAACTTTGCTAATATTTGAACCTTCAGCGGTTCGTGGGTATTCTCGTAAATCTGCCATATATTGTTTATATTATTGGACTTACGGAAACGGCGCATTTCGTTGTCAAACTTCACAAAACGTCATTCACTGTACGACGTTGTACAGCTCACTCCATTTTGCTCGTTTTCCTAGAACTGCATCCGTTTGCGAAAGTCTTAAGTTAATAATAATTTTACTCGAACTCAACATCAGTTACTTCAGGTATCTCTTTAATGATGAGTGGTCCGATAGTTTTATTATACGTGACACTGGCAAGTGTACAATTCACACAAGCACCGTACACCTTTACCACTGCTGTGGAATCTTCGACTCGCACAAGCTGAACATCCCCTCCATGCATCTGTATGTACGGGCGGACCTTTTCAAGAAGCACCTGTATCCGTTCTTCAACCGTCTCCATAGAGAAAGTATACGCGAGCACTGGCTAAAAACCAGTATAGTAGACAGCAAAGAAATATTTTAGTACAGTGCACGCAGGAAATGAGATTTTTTTTATAAATCGTAAGAAAGAAGGAGGTATCAGAATGGGAATAAATACTAAGGAGATGAGTATCGCACTGGGACTTCCCGAAAAAAAACTAAAAGATATTCTGGGGGTAGCTGCCTATGTTACTTGCCACGAAGAAGCATGCACGGCTTATGTAGAAGCAATTCGACGAAATGGGGAGTCAATCATGGGCAGAAAGTCTGCATTTGAATGTTTATGTAGTTTTACAGAGACATTCAGTCAAGCTCTTAAAGGATACTTGATTGCTCCAAACCCTTCTGCGGAGAAAGATGCTCTGTTAGATCTCTGTTTAGGCCTTTTTTCACATTTTCAAGAGGCGGACAAGTTACGCCATTTTGCGAAAAAAGTTCCAGGTCACGAAGATATAGTGATCAAAAAAATGGCAAACTTTTTTAGGTCCTAGATCATTATCATCTGTCTTTACCATTTTTTTCCAGCGCCTGATGGACTCAGGCGCTAGATTTTTTTAAAAATGATTTTGACGAACTTTCCTAAACACTAAGGCAGTATATGTGTGTTTAGACGTATCCAAAATACTATTGACAAATATTGTACGCATGAGACGCTATATATAGAAGATTACGCAACCCTAACACCACACCAACCACTCAAAAAAGGAGGAGGACAATGAAAAAGCTCAGTGTTTTTTTACTATCATCAATTTTAAGCATGTTGTTGTTCTTCTGCTTCGTTGTTCCGGCTCAAGCAGTAGACGACAGACAAATGCCCTCAATTGAGGTACTGAAGACGTGGAAACCTGTTTCCACCGGAGAAAAACGCGTTACGGCACAAAGCGATGAGGAGAAAGCAAAGTACGGAAAGTTCTATATAATTCAATACTTTGCACTTATATCGCCACAATCTGATGGCGATCACCGACAATCTGTCAGTATCACGCTTATAAAGGCACTTGACGGTACAGTCTACGCAACTGCCACCACCTGCCATCTTGCGTGGGACAATAAAAAATTCCCTTGCAGTTTTAAGCCCGAAGCCACAGTAGTGTGGGAGATGCCGAAAACTATGGTTGCCAATTAGTCTCGAAATTCACCCCCAGAATGTATCCTGGGGGTGTGACCTATTTGGATACATCATGATACAGGTATAGCTGAAAATATCAGTACCGGTATACATAATCGTGCTTTGACATTTTTATCTTTGCTTGTACGCTACATAAAGAAGAACTGTATCTATATCACTTTTAACGAGGAGGGGGAGGATGACTCTACTATTGTGGGGCAATACGTTACAAAATGTGTTGAAAAAGTTGAAAATTACTATACCAGAAGGTACGTCAAGAGACTTACTCCACTGGGCAAGAAATTTGTATTTTACATCGTCCCCAAATTCTGTATGTGAAAAAGTAGCTATTGTTGTGTGGGACTATTGTGTAAAGGAAGAGCTTGTGTTGATTTCTTCTTTTGAAGAAGCAGTCGATTTGTACACCTGGTCTCGACCAACAACCCCAGAAAGAATTGAAGTTTTTAATACATTACTGCAGTATGTAGACACAAGAAATAAAGCACAATTTGTCGTTGACCTTGTGCGGAAAGACACCATTGAGGCACGACTGGCTAACAAAAAACTTGCCGAGTTTTGAGGTTCCTTTCCTCACCAAAACATCCTTGGAGATTATCTCCAAGGATGTTTTCTTTTGTTACTTTCAACTTTATAACTTTCAACTCATTTCTACCCTCTTGCCGCCTTTATTTCCTCTGCGACGTTTGGTGGGACTACCGCATAGTGATCAAACTCCATTGTCATTTGTCCACGACCTTCGGTCATAGAGCGGAGTGTTGTCGTATAGCCAAACATTTCTGAAAGCGGTACCTTTGCATGAATAGTTTGGAGATCCACACCTCGAGATTCCATACCCTCAATCTGTCCACGTTTACTTGAAAGGTGTCCATTGATATCACCCATGAATTTCTCAGGTATCACGACCTCAACTTTCATAATTGGTTCAAGAAGCACAGCGTTTGCCCTCTTCGCAGCATCTTGGAAAGCTTGACTGCCTGCAATCTTGAAGGCGATTTCACTTGAGTCCACATCATGAGAAGAACCATCGTAGAGATCAACTGAGATGTCGACGACCTTAAATCCTGCAACAACTCCTCTATCCATTGCTTCTCTAATACCCTTTTGTACTGGAGCGATAAATTCAGCAGGAATAACTCCTCCCTTGATACTGTTAATGAATTCAAAGTGATCCTCTCGATACACGTTCTTTGGAATTTTTGCTCCCTCTGCAAGCGCTTCAAGTGGCTTGATACGAATCTTCACATGTCCGTACTGTCCACGACCTCCAGTTTGCTTGATATATTTACATTCAGCTTCGGACGCTCTCTGGATGGTCTCACGATATGCTACCTGAGGACGACCAATGTTAGCATCGACATTAAACTCTCGCTTCATGCGGTCAACAAGAATATCGAGATGAAGCTCACCCATACCACTAATAATGGTTTCGTTCGTTTCTTCGTCACTTGCAACTCGGAACGTCGGATCTTCATCGGCAAGTTTGTGGAGTGCAATACCTAATCGCTCTTGGTCTGCTTTTGTCTTAGGTTCAATGCGCACCGATACGACTGGCTCAGGGAAATGTATTTGCTCAAGTACGATAGGTGCTTTCTCATCACAGAGTGTATGGCTTGTTTTTGTATCTTTAAGTCCTACAGCTGCTGCTATCTCACCAGCGAATACTTTCTTTACTTCCTCGCGTTTGTCAGCTTGCAATCGCACGATACGACCAACACGCTCTTTGGTGTTTGTGGTAGTGTTGTAGACATAGCTTCCTGCCTCAAGCGTACCGGAGTACACACGGAAGAAGGTCAGTGCTCCCACAAACGGGTCTGTCTGAATTTTAAACGCAAGTGCGCAGAACGGTTCATCATCTGAAGGTTTTCGTTCTACAGTCTCTTCAGTTTTTGGATTGATTCCTTTTACAGCATCAAGGTCGATAGGGCTCGGTAGGTAGTCGACAACAGCATCAAGCACTGGCTGAACACCTTTGTTTTTTAGCGCTGAGCCACAGTACACAGGAAACACTTTGTTTCCTATAACTGCCTTGCGGAGCAATGCTTTGAGTTCAGGTAAAGATGGTTCGTTCCCCTCAAGATATGCATTCATCATAGCATCGTCATTTTCAACAATGCGCTCAATAAGATCGCTTCGGTATGCTTCCATGTCCGCCTTGAGGTTTTCTGGAACATCATCCGTTACCTGTACCTCCATCCCCATATTTCCAGCATAGCGGTATGCCTTTCGAGTCAAAAGATCAATAGCACCCTCATGAGCATCTTCCTCACCGATTGGTATTTGCATACGGATAGCTTTTTTCGAGAGTCGGCTCAAAATTGATTGATAGCTTCGTTCAAATGATGCTCCTGTGCGATCAAGTTTGTTGATGAAGCATATGCGGGGCACGTTTGCATCATCTGCATAACGCCAGTTTGTCTCAGACTGAGGCTCAACTCCTGCAACACCATCAAACACAACAACTGCACCATCGAGGACACGCATAGACCGTTGCACCTCAGCGGTAAAGTCAATGTGTCCAGGGGTGTCAATAATATTGAAACGGGTCTTGTTCTTTGTATCAGTAGTATCCTCTCCTATTTTTGTCCAGAAGCAAGTAATAGCCGCTGAGGTAATCGTGATACCACGCTCGCGCTCCTGCTCCATCCAGTCGGTCACTGTACCTCCGTCATGCACCTCACCTATTTTGTGACTCATGCCCGTGTAGAAAAGGACACGTTCAGACGTGGTTGTTTTGCCGGCATCAATATGGGCGATGATACCAAAATTTCGTACTTGCTCTAGTGGATAGTCTCTGTTCATGCTGTTAAAGGATACTAATGAATAAAAAACGCGCAGTACCTGCAGGGGGCATCACCGCACTTGCAACTGTAATCTCATTCGCTACGCTCTGGAATTACAGGCAAAGTGCGCGTCGCTATAAGTGGCATTACTATACATAAGATTTGGGGAAATCGCAAACGGGAGATGAGTAGCGAGTTACCGAGTTCTGAGTCGCGAGTTACCGAGTGACGTAAATGTTCCCTGTTCCTAGTTCACAGTTCCTAGTTCGAAAGAAAGACGGCGAATTGTTTGAAGTAGTTTAATACGAGTAAAAAAAAGCCCTAGCAGGATTTGTGTTGTTTAGGACTTACGCAAACGAATAAAGTTCAAGGCGTCCAAGCAAAATGGAACGAGTTGTATGAGCAATACTACAAGTGACCTTTTGCGTAGGACAACGAAGAAGTGCGCCGTTTCCGTAAGTCCTACTATTACCAAGCAAAGTGCGCGAAAGCCCTGTTCGCCTCAGCCATTCGATGAGTATCTTCTTTTTTCTTGAAAGCAGTTCCTTCGTTGTTTGCAGCAGCTATAAGCTCGTCTGCATAAAATTTAGATGCAGGTCCACCAGATTTTGCTCGAGCAGCATTGATAATCCAACGCATTGCAAGAGCTTGACGACGTTCAGGTCGAACCTCACGAGGAACTTGGTAGTTTGCACCACCTACTCGACGAGAACGCACCTCTACTGAAGGTCCTACGTTTCGTAGCGCTTCCTCAAATACCTCAAGCGGTTCTTTTCCTTCGACTTTTTTCTTTATTTCATCAAGAGCCTCATAGATAACCTTACGGGCTGTTTCCTTTTTGCCATCAAACATCACATTGTTAATGAACTTCTCAAGGCGTTCGCTGTTGTAACGACTGTCAGGTGAAATACGGGGTTTCTTTTTTATTGGTCTTCGCATAGTAAATACGTTTATTTAGCCTTAGGTTTCTTCGTACCATATCGTGAACGTCCCTGTGTGCGCTTATCTACACCTGAGGCGTCAAGCTTACCACGAACGATGGTGTATCGAATGTTAACGTCTTTTACACGTCCACCACGCACAAGTACCACAGAGTGCTCTTGGAGGTTGTGTCCCATTCCAGGGATGTATGCAGTAATTTCTTCACCATTGGTAAGTCGGACACGAGCATATTTTCGTATAGCAGAGTTAGGTTTTCGAGGAGTTTTGGTAGCCACCTTTACGCAAACACCACGCTTAAATGGAGCCGGGTAGTAGGTCGGTTTGTTTTTGAGTGTATTGAAACCTTTGCTTAAAGCAGGAACTTTCGACTTTGTAGGTCGGTCTTTCCTAGGTTTCTTTATCAGTTGGTTTATTGTTGGCATGTGTCTGTCTTACCTTTCGCACTGTAGGCAATCAAAAACCTACACTGTTTCAAGGCACAGTGGGAGTACTGTACTACGCTCGGCTATGGAATGCAAGCCCGCACACTTACTTTGTCCCTGTGCCTCAGGGCACGCACCGCAGTGCAGGGACAAATGTTAGTGTGCGGGCAAGCCCTGCACCTTACATGGTGAAGGGCTTTTGCCCTAATCTTGCACGGTGTAGGGCTTTGCCCTAAACCCCACATGGGTTAGGGCACATCACCTCCCTTGTGTTTGTCATGAAGAAGGTTGAACCTTCTTCATGATGAATGACTTTTTATATATAACAAAAGTCCCGCATCAAGAAACGATGCGGGGCTTTAGAGAACAAAGGAGCGTACAGGATGCCGAGGCATCATTTTTTTTCAATCACCAAGATTGTAATTATGGCACAGGAACCCCTAAAAGAAAGAGAGTGGCTTATAACTTTTCTGATGTGAGTAGCTGAATTCAGCCACTGTTTAGCTTCCGTCTTCACTTCTTCTTCGTTATTGAAAGGACTTTGGAACTCACACTTTCTGAACGTTATTATTTCGTATCTTTCAGCAGATACAGCAAATACAGACTGAGAAAATACACCCAGCAACACCACGACCAAAATGAGTGAACAGAACAATTTTCTAAACATGATTTCCTCCTTTTGTTGTGCATGGTTCACTTTTTTTGATTTCTACGTAAAGGCCCAATTGGTATCTCTACTTGTTAGAAAACACCTATTTATGGGTAGTGTCAATAGGTGTACCAAAAATACGGCTTTTTACAGCCGTATTTTTCTATCTTACGGAGTGATTATGTTAGTGCTCGTGACTACAGTTTTCATCATGCACATGCGCGTCCTCTACAGGCTTGCTCGGCTTTCTACCTCCATCGAGAAGTTCAAACACCATTTCATTAGTTATTTGAGCGCTCACATAGGTACGCACTGCGCTCTCGTCTACATCAGGATAGTGCTCTTTGATGTGGGCTATTTCTCGAGTAAGCTTTTTCTCATCTGGAACAATCATTTCTTTTAAAGCAATTTGGTTGAAAATAAGCTGCAATTTTGCCCTCTTCTCCGCATCCACACGCCACTCCTTTCGTAAATCTTCAATCGTCTTTCCGACTTGTGTAAGGTACCCTGCAAGATCCATACCAGCACGAGCCACTCTGTCACTGAAACTTGCGACCATTTGATCTAACTCTCCTTCGATAAAAATTGTAGGAACTTCAACCTTACTCTTCGCAATCACTGCATCTGCAATAGTAAGTCTACGTTTGTCATACTCCTTATTTTTTTTATCTCTCAACATCTGCTCCTTCATTTTTGCTTTAAGATCTGCCAAATCCTTAAAATCACCAACTGTTTTTGCAAATACATCATCAATAGGAAGCATGTCTACCTTTTTTTCTCCATCTTCCCCATCTTTGGCAGGGGGATTCATAGCAAGCCGTATACGTGTAAGCTCTGCTTCTATTTCAACATCCTCTATCGTTACCTTTTCTGGATCTTCAAGTTTTTTTCCTTCCTCTGCGGCTATCTTCTTGTAGTCAGGTAACTCAATAAATGGATAGACTGCACTTTTGATTTTAAAGCCAATGGGATTTCCTGGGGCAAGTTTTGTAATCGTTACGGCAGGACGTCCAACTACTTCAAGCGCCTTATCTGCAACAATATCTGCATACGTCTTTCCGAGAGCTTGCTCAGCAATTTCTTGTAGAAGCTCGAGCTCCCCGACATGTTTTAGTGCAACGTCTTCTGGTACATGACCTTTGCGAAACCCTGGAAGTTCGATATTTTTAATAAGTTTTTGTATGGCTTTTTTGCGATAGGACTCCACTATTGAGACAGGTACTTCACCAGAAATCTCTATTTCGGAACCCGGCAAGGTCTCAATCTTTAGTCCTTGGTATGATTTTTCCTTGCCCGCCATAGCTCCTACCTCGTCGATAGACTGGTTGGCGGAGGAGGGTTTTTGTGTTGTTTCGTTCATATTATTGTCTATGCGACCGTGTGCTGTCATAGCACAGTTATTTAGTAACTACTAGACAGTACCGTGAGCTAGTCACGTACGCTGAATAGTATCTGCAACGCTACGAGCATAACGTGATATTGCGCGAAACGCAACATAAAAGTTTAAAGTACGAAGTTATAAAGTTAAAAGTTTGCCCATACACCTTATATTTGCTCATACACTTTATAAGGTGTGCGGGTTTGCTATGAACTTGAAAACACAAACCAGCGTACGCTGGTTTGTGAACTTTTAACTTTCAACATTTAACTTTTAACTTTTGTTTAACTCATTGTCTAGCTCTGTCTCCATGTCTGAAAGGCCCGTATCAAGTGTGTCAGGCTCTGTGTTCAATAAATCTAGCTCTATAACGTCAAGCTCGTCTGATGTACTTACCTGTTTAAGTTGCTCAGTCTGTTCATCAGGTGGAAGAGGTGGCAATTCTTCTATCCGCATCTCTTTATTTGAACCCCATATATACATAAGCGCCAGTACTACTACAATAATTGCCAATACTGCAACGATAATCGTGTTTTTTGATGCCTCAGGATCTGTGTAATCTCCCACACTTGGCATACCTTCCACTCCTCCTTGTTGAGTTTGTTGCAAGTTCTGATTGTTTTCTTCGTTCATAAGGTTGGTGTTTCTTAGTGTAATAATTACTGAGTGTCACTTGTTGTCTCCGTCTCAGTTGAAGTTGCGGTGGTCAAGTCATCTTCAATACCCTCCACTTTCACTTCTTCTTCAGTTCTTGTTTCTTTTTCTATTCCTGCACGTATAAGCTTGACAGTCTCGGTAAGAGCTCCCCGTATAGAGTTAATGCAGTCTTTTGCAAGCTCTACTGCATCACGGATATCCTGCATTTGTTGTTTTGGTGTTTCTGAGGTAAGTGTTTCGGTTGATACTTCTCCAATGAGAGACACGTACTCATGCGCATCTTCTAAAAGTATCCGCACATTAGCAAGCTCCACTTTTGCATCAGTGAGGTCTACTCCTTTTTCTTCAGTTTTTTCAATACGTGTTGCAATACGCTCCGCAATTTGCTCAAGTCGAACAAGCGCAGCGTCCATACGTATCACGATACGCTCCGCATATTGCCCGAGTCGCACTTGGGCAGAGAGGCTCAACGCAGCTCTGTAGGTAGTTTGTTTCAACCTTCTTTCTTCTTGGTGTTCCTTAGCACGCACTGTAATCGAATTTCTCTTTTTCTCAAGAAATGATCTGTACGCATCTAGTCGTTTTGCCCTGTCTTCTGCAAACGCTGTTTTTTGTTCTTCGAGTAGCACCTGCTTCTCCTCACGTTTCTCCATATTTTGGAAATCATCAGAAACATCGTCCAAAACCATAACTTCCTCGGACTCATTAGTATCCACTTCACTAAAAATGTTCCGCTCTTGTCGTGCATCATCAAGTTGCGTTTTTTTCTGAGCACTCCCCGCGTCATCAGCTTTATCTACCTCAGCATGTGCAGAAATTGCCACAAGCCCGAGTAAGGCTAGCAGCGCTAGCGCTAGTGCTAGTGCTAGTGCTAGTGGCGCAAAACGAACAGACTCTGTACTAGTTTTTTGATTCATACAATAACGAGTTAAGAATATTGAGTAAACATTACAGCTCTCTCATGTGCCGTCAGATAAAGTATACCAAGACACACCTCTCTTGGGATAGAGAGGTGTGTTTGTTGAAAAAAATATACTGCATTCTTTTTCGTTATAGTATCTACGCAAACGGATGCGACCAATTTTTCTTATGATTTGCCATTCGCCATCTGGCGAAGGCGGAGAATTAGAAAAATGAAATACTTCTGTGGTGCGCCGTTTCCGTAGATACTACTATTTGCCAAATTTTTCTTTGTACAGTTCAACGCTTCTGTTGATTATCTCAAGTGTTTCTTTTCTTCCCTTGTACCCACGAGTTTCCACAGGAGCTGGTTTACCTTTGAGGCTTTTATACGTCTGGAAAAAATGTTCGTACTCCTTGAGCGCATGCTTGTTTAAATCTTGAAGATCGTTCACATCATCCCATCGTTTGTCATCTGCAGGTACAGCTATTACCTTCATGTCTGAATCACCGTCATCTATCATATCAAGTACAGCAACAGGACGTACCCGGACCAAAATCCCCGGACTCAAGGGAAATGAGGTGAGGACTATGACATCAAGAGGGTCATTGTCTTCCCAGTACGTCTGTGGAGCAAATCCATAATCAAATGGATACGGAGCAGCTGTATAGTTTGCACGGTCAAGTGCTATAAGCCCTGTTTCTTTGTCAATCTCGTACTTGTTAAATGACCCCTTGGGTATTTCGATAATAGTATTGATGCTCTCCGGAGCATTTTTACCTAGTGGTACGTCGTGCCATATATTCATACATTTATTATTATTACTTATAATAAACAACAAAAATTATTCCTTATCTGAAACACCTTCCTTAGTGTCAACCTCGGTCTCTTCTACAGCATCATTCTTTAGACCTTCTTCGGCAGATAGTGCAGCATCATCTACCACATCGTTTTCAACAAGCCCTACTTCTTCATCTATTTCGGATACTGCATCACTTTCATCATCAGTTGCTTCAGCTGTACTCTCTCCTTGCATAGAGTGAATATCAATCCTCCATCCAGTAAGCTTCGCGGCAAGACGGACGTTTTGACCTCCCCTGCCTATAGCGAGTGACTGCTGATCTTCCACCACTTCCACCGTAGCGCGGTGCTCTTCTTCATCTATTACGACATCAAGGACTTTTGCAGGTGAGAGCGCATCTTCTATAAAATGTGCCTGTTCTTCAGACCATTCAATAATATCTATCTTTTCACCTCCAAGCTCACTCATGACGGTCGATACTCGCACACCTCTTTGACCAACGAGTGCACCTACCGGATCCACATGATCGTCTACAGCATGTACTGCTATCTTCGAACGACTACCTGGTTCACGAGCAATAGCTTTGATTTCAATCAATCCTCCTGCAAGTTCAGGTGCTTCAATTTCAAAAAGTTTCATCAAGAAACGAGGATGGCTCCTTGAAACACGTATCATTACACCACGAGGACCCTCCTCTACTGAATATAGGTATGCACGTACGCGCTCTCCCTGTCGGAACCGCTCACCTGGGATTTGCTCGTCATAAGGCATGATGGCTTGGGTACGTCCTAAATCTAGGAAGATGTTTCCTCGTTCAACTCGCTGGACCGAACCAGAAACAATTTCACCCTCACGACCTTCAAATTCACCTAAAATAGAAACCTTTTCCGCTTCTCGAATCTTTTGAATAATCACCTGCTTCGCGGTCTGCGCAGCGATACGTCCAAAATCTTCATGCGTTTCGAGCGGGAAAATCATTTCATCATCAACCTGTACGTCTTTTTTGATACGACGAGCATCTTCGAGGAGCATGTGCTTCTCAGAGTCATAGCGCACTCGTTCATCTTCTTCAGAAACCGGAGCGTTCGGGTCTACTGCACGTTCGTGATTTTCACCCTCTTCCTTACCTTCTTCTGTTTCTGTAGGAAACCACACACGTGTGTCATCCACGACAAATTTCACCTGAAAAAATTCAGTTGTTCCGGTAGCCATATCAAATTTTGCGCGAATTACCTGCCCCCTCCTGCCGTACTCTTTTTTGTAGGCAGTTGCGAGTGATGTTCCGATAGCCTCAATAACGCTTTCACGAGGAATACCTCGATCCTCTTCAAGCTCGCTGAGAACGCTGTTTATTACTTTTAGATCTAGAACTGCATCCTTTTGTGTACGTCCTACTGTTTATAATAAAAAGTGCCCCCTCAGGGACATTTCAGATACGTAAAGAGTACCATAGGGAATGCTCATGTCAAACTCGCCCCGCGGGGGCACAAGTTAAAAGTTATAGAGTTCATAAAGCGTGCCCCGTACCAAGTCACGCATGACTTTGGTACTGGGGTTGAAAGTACGCCCTGTACCGAGCTTGTCGAAGGGTAAAAGTTCCTTGTTCCTAGTTCTAAAAAAATGCGCCCTGCATCCAGAATGAATTGAATGCAGGGCTACACAATGGTCAAAAAGGACTGAAATTTGCAAAGAACCGAAGTCCTTAACGAATCGTGCCAAGGAGTCTTAAATCTTAAGACCAACTTGCGGAACGACGAACGCGAAACCACCGCGACTGCGCCAGAAGTCGTTAGGTCCGACATAGTTGGTACTGAACAAACGACCACCAATATTCTTAAAAACCTTTAAAATACGCATCATTGCGCCTCGCCCTGCCGTCTCGTCCCGCCGAAGCTTTCTTGTCCTTCGTAGCTTCAGCTTAGGAAGGAGCGAAGGAGGAAGCTCCGGTGTAGGAATCGAAGGAGGAAATCAATCCATGTTTCTTTTCGTCTTTCTTTCTTCACCCCGCCGTGGCGGGGAGAACTAGGAACTGTGAACTAGAAACTTATTTTACTCGTCACTTGTTGAAAACATATGCACCTAATGCACGTAGTCCTGATACAATACATAGTACTTGGGGAGCTGTGTGCTACCTGAACGCTGGTACTTTGTGAAAACATCAAGTTCACAACTAAAGAACTTCATTCTTGACTCGGGTCTCGTGTCACGCGCTGTCTACACCAATGCGGAAAAAGAAGCTGAGGAGAAAAAAACCACACCCGAAGAAATTCTCGTTTCAAAAGGCAATATATCCGAAGATGATTTACGACGTATGCATGCATACGTCCTTGGTGTCCCGTTCATTAATCTCGCCAACGAAAAAATCGGCTTTGAAGTGCTTTCCATGATTCCAGAACCGATTGCACGTACACACAACATTATCGCCTTTAAGAAAAGTGACCGAGAGCTTGAGGTGGCAATGCTTGATGTTGAGGACCTCCAAGCGATTGAATTTATTAAAAAGAAGGTCGGCTTAAAAATCCTACCTCGTCTCACCGACGCAGAAAGTATCAAACATGCTCTACTGCAATATCAAAAAACACTCAAAGACGAATTTGGTGACCTTATCAAGCGCGAGAGTGCCTCTATTAGCATACTCTCTGAGGAAGAAGATGGTGTTTCTGAGTCTGACTTAAAGAAATTGGCAGAGGATGTACCTGTTGTTCGCGTAGTCAACGCACTTCTCAAACACGCCATCATTCAAAATGCATCAGATATCCACATTGAGCCCATGGAAAACGAAGTTCTAGTCCGGTATAGGATAGACGGCTTATTACATGATGCTATGACCTTGCCCAAAAACACCGCAGCTTCTATCACTGCAAGAATCAAAGTTCTTTCCAACCTAAAACTTGATGAAAAACGCTTACCACAGGACGGTCGCTTCAAAATGGCAGTCGATAACGAAAAAGTATCCTTTCGTGTCTCACTCCTTCCTACGTACTACGGAGAAAAAACCGTTATGCGTCTCCTTCGAGAAAATGGCGGAGGCTATTCTTTAGAAGGACTTGGTTTCCATGGTGAAGGACTGGAACGTTTGCATCATGCCATGAAACAAACAACCGGTATGATTCTTACCTCTGGGCCAACAGGTTCTGGAAAAACTACAACACTGTATACAATACTCGATCTCTTAAATATTCCCGATGTAAATATTTCTACCATTGAAGATCCTATCGAGTACCAGATGGCACGCATCAACCAAACACAAGTTCGTCCGGAAATTGATTTTACCTTTGCCCGGGGTCTCCGTGCTCTCGTGCGCCAAGACCCTGACATTATCATGGTAGGAGAAATTCGCGATAGTGAGACCGCATCTCTCGCAGTGAACGCATCTCTCACGGGACACTTAGTACTTTCCACGTTACACACCAACAGTGCCGCGGGAGCTATTCCTCGCCTTATGGACATGGGGGTTGAACCTTTCTTACTTTCAAGCACTATCCGCGTCATTATTGGACAGCGACTAGTACGAAGACTTTATGGGCAAAAAGAATCTTACAAACTTTCAAAAGAAGAAATTGTTTCGCTCAAAAAAGTTATTGATTTTGAAAAATTACTTACAACACTTCGTGATGAACATGTTATTAAAGAAACGGATGGAATTGAAGATTTGGTATTTTCAAAACCACTTCCAAGTGATGAAGCTCCTGATGGATACAAAGGTCGCATGGTTATCAACGAAGTACTGATGGTTTCATCTGCTATCAACGAGCTCATCATCAAACAGGCATCAAGCGACAAAATAGAAGCACAAGCACGCTCTGAGGGTATGCTCACCATGGCTGAAGATGGATTCTTTAAAGCAGTCCAAGGAGGCACTACTATAGAAGAAGTACTGCGCGTTATCAGCGACTAACACCATGCCACTCTACCTATACAAAGCATTACGCAAAGGTGAAAGTGAGCCGTACGAAGCCAAACTTGAAGCAAAAGACCGCTTCAAAGTCTATGATGTAGTGCGTAAAGATAATGCACAAATACTGACGATAAAAGAAATTAAGGAACACGCGTCTCTTTTTGAATTTAATCTTCTGTCTTTTTTTCTTCGTATAAAGGAAAACGATAAGATTATGCTTACGCGCAATCTCGGTGCAATGCTCAAAGCGGGATTGGCTCTTTCACGCGCCCTCTCGGTACTTGAGCGTCAAACAAAAAAACCAAAACTCAAAGAGGTACTACAGGGTGTTTCGAATTCCATTCAACAAGGTAGCTCTCTTTCAGGTGCAATGGAGAAATATCCAAAGGTATTTTCCAATCTCGTCGTTTCAATGGTTGCTTCAGGAGAAGAAGCAGGAACACTTGCGGAAAGTTTGCTTACTATTTCGGAACAATTAGACCGTGTGTACTCACTGAAGAAAAAAGTACGTGGTGCAATGATTTATCCTTCTGTTATTGTCTTTGTGCTTGGAACCGTAGGAACACTCATGATGATTTTTATAGTTCCAACACTCACTGAAACATTCAAGAGTATGGAAGTTGAGCTCCCCATGAGTACACGGGTGGTTATATTTTTAAGCGACTTCCTGGTGGCACACACACTTCTCGCACTGCTATCACTAGTTGGTTTGGTTGCTTTTTTTATGGCAGCTATGCGAACATCGTATGGAAAACGCACTTTTGAAACAATCTTTCTCCATATCCCCGTACTAGGTACTATCATGAAAGAAACAAACAGTGCTCGTACCGGACGTACCCTTTCATCACTTCTCTCATCGGGGGTTAACATGCTCACATCTATAGAAATTACCCGAAACGTACTCCAGAACAGTTACTACAAAGATGTTTTGTTGGCGGCACAAACGGAAGTTGAAAAAGGTCAAGCACTTGCCAAAGTGTTTATTGAGGCAGAAAAAATATACCCACCTCTAGTCGGTGAACTCATCGCTGTCGGCGAAGAAACCGGTTCTCTACCCGATATGCTTCACCAAATAGCAACTTTTTATGAAAACGAAGTAGATCAGAAGACAAAAAACATGTCTACTATTATCGAACCGTTTTTAATGCTCATTGTTGGTGCGGCAGTAGGTTTCTTCGCAGTTTCAATGATTAGCCCTATCTACGGCATCACCGCGAGTATCCAGTAGTATCCATACAAAACACATGGCCACACAAAATAACATGGGACTTACGCAAACGAGTGTAGTTCGAGGTGCTCTAACAAAATGGAACGAGCTGTATGAACAATACTACGAGAGACATTTTGTGACGAGCAACGATGAAATAAGACATATTTTTAAGGAGCGTAGCGACTATAAAAATAGTAATGCGACCAATTTTTCTTATGAGGAACGAATTAGAAAAATGAAGTACTCCTGTGGTGCTCTTGTAGTACACCGTTTGCATAAGTCCTATAACACAAAAGGTATATCCCTTGTAGAGATGCTTATAGGTATTTCAATTATCTCAATGGTGTTTGTGACCTTGTTTGCTTCGTTTCAAGCCATGCTCACCTTTGCTGAACGAAATCGCTTACGCGCAAATGCACTCATGCTCGCCAATGAACACATCGAAGTTATTCGAGCCCTTCCTTTTGATTCTATCGGTACAGTCGCAGGCCTCCCTTCAGGTACCATACCGCAACTGGTAACTATCACGTATGGTAACCACGCATACACGCGACGTACCTTCATCCAATATGTCGATGATCCAGCGGACGGGTTAGGAGCAGCTGACACCCTCACTGCTGACTATAAGCGAGTAAAGGTTGAAATAGGATATGAGTTTCGTGGAACCACTCAGACTTTTTCTCTAGTTACCACCATGGCACCTAAATCTCAAGAATCACTTGCAGGCGCAGGAATTCTGCGGATTAACGTTGTTGATGCTACAAACGACCCTGTACCTACAGCTTCAATCCATTTACTCAACACGACTGTTGCTACATCAGTCGATATTTCTACATTTACCAATGCAAGTGGAACTATTTCCTTCCCTGGCGCATGGGCAGGGGGAGGGTACGAGATATATATCAGTAAGAATGGTTATTCAAGTGCACAAACCTATATCTCAGATGGCTCTAACCCTAATCCAACACCTTCACCCTACAACGTAGCTGAAAACAGCATCACTGAGGTTTTCTTTAAGATTGATTTACTTTCTTCAATTGACCTACTAACACGCTTATGGCCAGTCCGCGGACGATTCTTTGATACCATGAGCGATACCTCACAATTGAGCTTGCTCACTGATACACAGGTAGCTGGGGGAGCACTCACCCTTGGAGGGGTTGCAGGAAGCTACAGCGCTTCAGGTGTCAGTATTTCTACTCCCATATCTCCCGCATCACTTGGTGAGTGGCTCTTGTTCTCATACGATGCCACCACACCACCAAACACTTCAGCGAGTTTTCAGATAGAGTACGATACTGGTGGTGGCGTTTTTGCACTCATACCTGATACTGATATACCAAACAACAGCACAGGTCTTACAACGTCTCCGATAGATTTAGGCGAGCTTGATACAACGCTATACTCCTCATTGCGTATCGTCACTACCCTTACAAGTAGTGACAGTGTTTCAACTCCAGAAATTCACGAGTACACACTCTCCTACCACGAGCCGGTAATTCCTGTTGCCAATGTTCCCTTTACTCTTACGAGTGGTACCACCATAGGTACCGATGCATCCTCTAATCCTATTTATAAATATACTACGGCAAATCAGACGAATGCAGTGGGGGAATGGCAGTCAGGAGATATGGAATTTGATACGTACGAGCTTGTTGTGTCAGGCTACCATGTGGCAGAGGCATGTCCTTCTCTCCCACTCGTCCTTGAACCTGATACCGCCCTCGAGCAAACCCTCACTCTTATACCTGCGACTGCACACAGTCTATCTCTACAAGTAACTGGTCCACTCGGAAGTGCGGTCGCAAGAGCTGAAGTTCATATTATTGGAGGCAGTGTGGATACAGTCCGTTCCACTGGACCATGCGGTATCGCCTACTTCCCCTCATTAAGCGTAGACTCGTTTGCAGTATCTATCAAGGCTCCAGGATTTGCACCCTTTGCCACAACCATTCCAGTCTCTGGGCAAACTGAATCTTCAGTAACCCTTTCATACTAAAATGAGTACCACACCTCAAACACACACCAACACAAACGGCTACACTTTGATGGAAATGCTTGTGGTAATCGCTATTATTAGCATCGTTATGCCCGTACTGTTCAGTTCCATTCAGAACCTCTATACGACCCATGCTAGAACACTTTCGCGCGCACTCGCGGTTATTGAGACAACGAAAGGAGTACAGGAGGTGGTGCGCGATGTACGTGCAGCAGTGTATGCTGAAAATGGAGCACTTCCTATTGTGGCTATCGCCACGAGCTCACTGACACTGTACTCAGACACCGACTATGACGGTGATGTTGAGCGAATACGATACTTTTTAAATGGTACTACGTTTACAAAAGGTGTTATAGAACCAACTGCCACATCGAGCTATCCGACAAACACTGAAACATTTCTAGACCTCGTACATACCGCCGCTACAAGCACACCGCTGTTTCGCTACTTTACCGCCACAAGTAGTGAAATAGTGTCTGCTTCACAAGCAATTCAGGTCCGTCGTGTCGAAGTGCAGTTAGTGGGATCCACGCGCTTCGGACTTCAAACTTCAGAAGTTGCTTTGCGTTCAAGCGCTTCTATTCGAAATCTTAAAGATACCTATTAAGTATGAACTGGTGCCGTACAACAAAAAAACAAAACATGGGAGGAAGTATTCTGGTAATTAGTATCGTATTCATGTCCGTATTTATGATGCTGTTTTCGAGTTTGTTGGGATACCTTCTCGTACAGTATCGATGGGTAGACCAAAAAACCGAACAAGAGCGAGCGTTACAAATAGCCGAAGCGGGAGTTGAATACTATCGATGGCGTCTTTCCCACTTTCCTTCAGATATTACCGACGGCACAGGCGTACCTGGTCCATATGTCCATGTGTATGAGGATCCAGAATTGGGACCGATTGGAGAATTTTCACTTGAGGTTGGTGGTGACATCCTCTGTGGAGAAGTTCAGGTTATTCAAGCGACATCAACTGGGCACACCTACGCAGACCCAGACATCGAACGATCTATCGTGGTACGCATCGCTCGCCCCACTGTGGCCGACTACTCTTATGTAGTGGACTCGAATGTAATAGCAGGAGCATCTCGCACCATTATCGGTCCCTACCATAGTAATGGTGTCATTAGAATGGATGCAAACAATCTGAGCCTCGTCACGAGTAAGATAAATACGGCTGACTGCGGACCGACCGGACTTGGTGATTGCGGTTCATGGAGTAACGATATTTTTGGTGTCTACGGCGGAGGTACACATCCTGAGTGGTGGCGATGGGGTCAACCAGATATTCCTTTTTCAAATTTTGACTTTGATTTTGGACAAATGGAGACAAGGGCAATAGCAGATGGAATTTATCTTCCTAAAATTTCAAACGACACTTCGTCGTATGGATACTACCTAGAACTCCAAAATGATAAAACCGTTGATATTTATGAGGTTGACGGAAAGTGGAAATCAATAACAAGTCAGACACCAGCGAGTCAAAACGTTTCTCTTCCAGAACTTGATGGAAATTTAAACACGTATCGTACATTTTTACGTACTGAAGCCATTCCTCAGGACTGTCCGCTTATATATGTTTCAGATAGAACATGGCTCGAAGGTGTCGTATCCGGAAAAGTAACAGTAGTTGCAAATGATGTAGGCGCATCAACACCCGACCTCTTCATACAAGACAATATTACCTACGCCACAGGTGGCGGAATCGACGGACTTACCGTTCTTGCCGAAAGGCACTTACTTATTCCACTGTATGTACCGAACATCATGACAATAAACGGTATATTTTTTGCACAAAAAGGCTCGTATGGACGAAACTATTACGAAGATTGTTCAGGATGCTCATCAGTTAATCCCTACGATGAGTACAAGGAACAGAGTACGTTAAATACTAATGGTACAGTGGTTTCAAAACTTCGCACGGGTACACAATGGGGTACCGTACAAGGATTTGAAACACTACACAAACGGATGTACCACAAGGGCATTCCCATTTTTATAGTCACCACAGGGGTACTTCTTGTTTTGTAACGAGCAAAGCTCTAACAAAACAATGTCGCGCAGGCTCCTTAAAAATTAGGTTGTACTTCATCGGCGCACAAACAAAATACTACGAGGCGTATAGGTAGTACGGTGAGTAGTGTTTTGTGCAGTGCGACGATGAAATACGCCGTTTATGTAGGTCCTACTTTTTTGCATCAAGAACAGCAAGTAGATGCTCCTTTACATCTTGAGGAAAGGGAACCTGTCGCATAATAAAATCTTCAGAAATACTTGCTGTTTGAATACGCACATCACCGAAGTGCAACCATGTTGGTATGATTCCGGCAATATTGTACGTAACATCTTGAATTCTATCCAAAGGAAAACTGGATACTTGTCTGACAAAAAAACCTTTTTGTTCTATATCTATAACGCGCTTGTCAGTGATAATCCAAGCATCAAGCCAATGATCACTCCATGAGGCAAAGAAATGCATCCACAACAGCAAGCCAAAAAATCCAAGTGCAAAAAAGCCAAGTGGCACAATAGTATCAGCATATTTTGAATTTTCTCCAACAAGTGCGACTGTATCAAGAAATAGTATGACACCTATCAAACATAGAAAAATAACCACATCAAGTACCCCTTCAACAGCCAAGCTATACCAGTGTCTGCGAATCACAACAACGGTGTTCTCCCCCTCAGCAAGAGCTACAGCTTGATTCGTCATAGTGAGTACCAAAATATAGAAATAATCATAATCGTAAGAAATCCTGCGCTTACCGTAAGATACAGCACCATATTACTTACCGTTGTAAATCTTCCTGTTGAGTATATTTTCCAGTGCCATAACAGTACCGCACTGAAAGAGCCGAATATGAGTAGCATCCCCCCAAATATCACCCAGAGGATTATTTCTACAGGGAGAGACTCAAGAAGTACGGGAAGAGAAACATTTTGCATGTACCAATAGTATATCGCAAGAGTCTGTATCAATAATCTACACTGTGCACAAACGCACAAGAGTAGAGAGTAGTGAGCCCTGAGCCGAGAGAGCAGAGCCTTGAGTAATGAGCCGAGAGCCGAGAGCTTGCCCCGCTGTGGCGGAACCGAAGGTTCAAAGTTCCTAGTTCCTAGTTCAAATAATTGTAAAAAACTCGTATCGCTCGTCATTGCGAGTCCGCAGACGAAGCAATCCATAGGCTGTCTTTTCTGATATACAAAGCATTCTGTAGTTACTAAAAATACCGTTTTTATCACCGATTCTTTTACTTAAATAAAAAAACCGTCGAGTGTAGTGAACAACGACGGTTGTATGTAATACTACCTATACAACCAACACAGAACAAACTACATCCTCGTTTTCAAATCAACAAGCACTCTTTGTGATAAGTGCTCAAATTGAAATATCGGTACTTATGGGATATATCCCGAGAATAATGAGATCATTTTCTGGATGTTCAATAGAATACAAACAAAATTCTACAATGTATTTTCCATCAACAACAATTCGTCTCATATCTGAAAAATCTTCGATATTGTGACTCGGGAAGTTAAACCTTTTTCCATCCTTATCTGCTTCAATAATCATTGAAGCAATCATTTTACGAATTTCTGACTGTTCCTTTTGATATTTTTCTATGACAGTTTTACACTCATCCTCGTTTTCAATCCATCCACTATTGGAGATCACAGCATCAAGATAAAGATATTCGTTACATAATTCAGCGGCTTTTTTACTCATTTTCTTTCCTCCAGCCCTAAAGATAGGACCAGAATCTGTATTGGGCTTCTA
>LCFC01000003.1 GCA_000998805.1 Parcubacteria group bacterium GW2011_GWA2_43_11 | reverse complement strand
AGAAACACCAAAACCAAAAAGAAAGACAGTCGCGTTTGATTTTGATGCGGTCATAGCAACATACTCTGGTTTTGTAGGGAAAGAGTATGCAGAAGAACCTATTTCTGAAACAGTAAAAGCGATAAAGATTCTCAAAGAGAAAGGTTTTACTATCCTCATACACTCGACGAGAGGGGATGAGTTTTTGAAAAAATATTGTGAAAAATATGATATTCCGTATGACCATATTAATCATCGGCCGGATAAGTTTGGAGATAACCCAGGGAAGCCTATAGCCTTTGTGTATGTTGATGATCGGTCGCTCCGTTTTACTGGGCAAAAAGCAGAAGTACTTGTGGAGGAAATAGTGAACTTCAAACCTTACTGGCAAGAGTAGGAGAGAATTACTCTTTCTTTTCTAATATGGAATTCATTACTTGCGTTGGTAATTATTGTTTGGTAACTTGTACGGAGCCATGTTCTAAAATTTCCGAAGGAAATGTAAAAGTTCACTGAAGGTGCGAAACGTTAACTCGAGTCGTAGGGTGAATCAGACCAACAGCTAAGGTCTCTAAATGTTTGCTGAGTTTGTAAAATGGACATGGCTTTCCAGTAAACCATGGACGGGGTGACAGAAATGTCACGTCAGAGGTTCTGGGTATCAAATCGAGGGAGTCTTAGCCACTCCCTTTTTTTATTTTCAAACTATTGTGCCAAGTGGGATTCCTTTGGTATCCTGTACTGGTCGACGATATATGTCGCATTTTAGTAGCATTAAAAAATAAATAATTTCATGATAAAAAAATCCACACTACCAGTTGCTTTAGGAATGCTTTTCGCGCTCGCTATAGCAATGCCTGTATCTGCTGATACAACTGTCGTCACAGATGTCGCAACCGTCACTACAGACGCAGAGACTACAAGTGTCACAACGAACCAAGCGACAGTAAGAACCGAATCTTTTGAAAATATTCTTGCGAAAATGAGAGCGAAGATAGCTGCCAGGAATGCATCAGGCACCAAATCAACAACGACACCTGAGGCCAAAGGTACACGTGCTCTTGGTACTGCACTGAAAACTGTAGACGCATCATGTATTGTGAAGCTTGTTGATGCGCGAGAAGTGTCAATCCAAAACGCATGGGCAACTTTTAACACCTCCATGGCAGATGCACTTAAGGCTCGCCATGCAGCGTTAGTAGCCGCATGGGGCAAGACTGACGTGACTGCTCGTGTAGAAGAAATAAAGACTACTATGAAGACATGGCGTGATGCTCACAAGGCAATGTTTACAAAACTTAAGACTAATCGAAAGACTGCTTGGACAACCTTCAAAACAAAGGCTAAGAATGAATGTAAGGTAATCGTACCTATGGAAGAAAAGCTATCTTCTGATACCACAGGAACAATAGCACTCTAAGAGAAAATAATATTCCGTTTCAAAATGGGTACCTAGGTGCCCATTTTGTGTAGGTCTCGTAGGTGTAAATGAGTACGAAATACCGTATACTGTCTCTATAAAATAAAAAATATTATATGCCAATATATATAATTATTCTCATAGTCGTACTTGTCCTCTTGGCGAGTATACGTCAAATTAACCAATACGAGAGAGGTGTTAAATTTACGATTGGTAAATTTAGTGGAATTATGGAGCCGGGTTGGAGAATAGTCATCCCTATCTTTCAGTCGTATCAGAAAGTGGATATGCGCGTGAAGGCTGTTGATGTACCTGACCAAAATGCGATTACTCGCGACAACGTATCCGTAGCAGTTAACGCTGTTATTTACTACAAGGTGTCATCCGCTGAGAAGGCGATTATTGAAGTTGAAAATTTCTACTATGCTGTATCACAATACGCACAGACAACGATGCGGAACATTGTGGGAGAGGTGACACTTGACGAGCTCCTTGCAGGCCGAGAAAAAATAGCCGATCGTATACGTGAGATTGTCGATAAAGAAACGGATGCTTGGGGTCTGAAGGTAAACAACGTAGAACTCAAAGACATCAAACTTCCAGAAAACATGGAGCGTACGATTGCCAAGCAAGCAGAGGCAGAGCGAGAAAAGCGAGCAGTCATCATTACTTCTGAAGGAGAACTTGCTGCAGCTACCAATATGGCACAAGCAGCTAAGATTCTTTCCGCAGCAGACGGTGCACTTCATCTAAGAACACTGCAAGCAATGAATGACATCTCGTCAGATCAATCAAACACTATTGTTTTCGGTCTTCCTCTTGAAGTTATGAAAGCATTTGTCGGTTATAACAAAAAAGACTAACTTTTACCCCTTAAAAATACTAGTGTCAGTTATGTAGCTGGTACTAGTATTTTTCGCTTCACTCAAATTTCACACTCCATCAGTATTATTGTAAGTAGAATAGTACGAAGACAGGTTACGACTGTAATAGTTTTATAAGCTAATTATAATCCTATGAACACAAGCACTGTTGAGTTACCTAAGTACCTTGGGGATATTGACTATCCTGCTACTAAACAGGATATTCTTAAGGTTGCAAAAAACCACAAAGCCCCACAAGAAATAATGTCACTTCTCCATGGTATCCCTGACAGGGAATATGATAGCCTGACAGAAGTAGAAGAAGAAGCGCAGAAACGGATGAAATAATAACACACTGTACTTACTTACATATCTGAACTTCAGAAATGTCCGTACGTCATTAATCCCGCTACGGCGGGATTAATGCATTGAGGAATACTGGAGAAAGAATAGGGTAAACCGTCTTTATTAGATACTACACACAACCATGAAAAAATTACATGCATCAATCTTTATACATGCGCCACGAGAAAAGGTTTGGAATACCATGCTTGGTAAAGACAGCTACCCGAAGTGGACAAAAGTGTTTAATCCAACCTCACGTATTGAAGCAATCTCGCGTTTTGAAGGTGATTGGAGTGAAGGATCCAAAATACTTTTTCTGGACACTGATGAAGATGGTAGAGAAGGTGGTATGGTAAGTCGTATTGCAAAAAATCGTCCTTACGAATACATCTCTATCAAACACCTAGGAATTATGGAAAACGGTGTCGAAGATACAACAAGTGAGAAGGCCGAAAAGTGGACTCAAGCTTTTGAGAACTATTCATTCACTGAAAAAGATGGAGGTACACAGCTTACAGTTGATGTGGATGTTGCAGATGAGTATAAAAATACCTTTGAAGACATGTGGCCTAAAGCTCTGGAAGCATTAAAGAAATTAGTTGAGCGTAGCTAGGTATAAGGCGTGTCGTAATCCCATCTCTGTGCTACTATCCTTTGCAATGGATTGGATAAGTATACAAAAAGAACTCGCGCATGAGCCGGCGTACCGTATGCGACAGGTGAAAAAGGCATTGTTTGTGGATTTCATTGAAACATGGGATGAAGTGACGGTACTACCGAAAGCACTCCGAGAAAAACTCAGTGTAGAGTTTCCCTTAGGTGTTACTGCAAAGACCCTAGTTTCAAAAGATGACGCGACCGTAAAAGCACTCATTACACTTAAAGATAGTAAGCAGATAGAGAGCGTGCTCATGCGCCATGAAAGTGGGCGCAATACTGTGTGCGTATCCTCACTCGTCGGGTGCCCGATGGGATGCACCTTCTGTGCGACTGCCACCATGGGTATGGTACGCAAGCTCACGGCAGACGAAATAGTACTTCAGGTGCTTTTCTTTGCACGACTTTTAAAAAGAGAAAAGGCACGAGTCGGGAGTGTCGTCTTCATGGGAATGGGTGAGCCATTCCTAAACTATGAAGCGGTGATAGAGGCAGTGCGTATGCTCCATGACCCGGAAATGTTTGGTATTGGCGCTCGACATATTTCTATTTCTACCTGCGGTATCCTCGAAGGAATTCAAAGACTTACAAAAGAAGATATACCGGTCAATCTCGCCATCTCACTCCATGGGAGTAATGATGAGGTGCGAGAGAAACTTATGCCAGTGGCACGTACCTATACCATCGAGAAGCTTATGGAAACAATCGACGAGTACATACAAGTGACAAACCGAAAAGTTATGTTTGAATACTTGCTTGTCGAAGGGGTGAATGATGCAGATGAACATGCACGAGAACTTGGAAAAATTATCAAAGGTAAACTGTGTATGGTAAATCTTATCTCGTATAATCCAACAGGAAAGTATACCGCTACAAGTGAAAAGCAAATCAATCATTTCAAATCACTTTTAGAAAAAGCAAAAGTAGAAGTGTCTATACGCTATCGTTTCGGTAGAGATATTGAGGGTGCGTGTGGGCAGTTGGCGACGAAATCGTCTAGTTAAAAGTTGAATGTTTATAAAGTAGAAAGTAAAACGACTTAAAGATGGTATAAACTTATACTTACTCACAAGGTAGAGTACTATTTCATAATGTCACCAATACATTTCTACAAAACAGAAGAGTTGTTACCGACCGCTTATCGGCTTTTCAAAGAAGAAAAAGATCATATTCTGACCTTATGTCCGAATGCTCTCGTTGAGCATGTTGGTGCAACGTCCATCCCAGGTTCGCTTACCTTGGGTGATTTGGATATTCAAATACGTGTTACCGCACAAGATTTTCAATCTACATGTGAGAAAATAAAGAGCATATACTATGAGAACCATCCATATCTCTGGACGAGCGAATTTGCACTTTTTCACAAAAAAGATCACCCTGATATGCCAATGAGTATCATGGTTACGATCATCGATACGAGATTTGATGAGTTTTATAAAACTCGAGATTTATTGAAGAAAGATAAAGATATGCTTGAAAAATACAATACCCTCAAAAGTCAGTTTGAAGGCAAGTCCCTAGAGGAGTATAAAAAATCCAAACGAGAGTTCTTTGGTCCTAACGGACAGAATCGACTTCTTAATTCTAAAAAATGATTTTCTAAATTATGTATATTTTGAGCCTTAAAATTTGCATACTCGTTTTCGTTTGATATACTACATGAGGAGTTAGACAGGTCACATACTACTGAAGTTTAAACTTAACAGAGGATGGTACAGTGAAAATTCTAATTGTTCTTTTAGTAAGTCTCATTTTTATTTGTTTCTCATACACGACAGGTAATGCAAGTTGAATCAAGTGGAAAACCGCGAGCCTTCAACGAAAAGTCTAGAGCAGCAGGTCTTATGCAGATAAGGCAAATTGCTCTTGAACAAGTTCGAGAGGCATACCCTCATGAGAAGTTTAGTAACAATCTTTTTAACCCTGGTAATAATATCAAGGTCGGAGTTGCGTACTTAACCTATCTACTTGAGGAGTGTGAAATAAGTAACTACGATGCGCTTGCAGTCGGTTTTTCAAGTGGCCCAAACAAAGGCGAGCAATATTCTCGAAAACCAACAAAAAATGAGTACGTACATCGAATCAAAAAAATGATTCGACTCTTAAACAACTAATGGTTTGTGTTGTATATAGCGCACCGTAGAGTAATACGGTGCGTTTCTGTACGTATAGAATAGGGAAATGTGTTCTAATTGCCACGTTGTATACCACGGTGAGAAATTTGTGGTATTTTAGGGATGTGCATAGTGCAACTTCTGCACTGAAACAACGGTTACATTCTATACACATCTTATATAACAATTTTATGAATACACACAGCGTCTCAAAAAAACTATTTGGCATTGGCTTTATTGCCATTATCTGTCTTGTTGCAAGCTACCTTGTGCTTGGTTTGGTAATGGAACGTGAACATCGTTACACACAAGTTCTGCAAGAGATAGCGCAGAGTTGGGGGAGTTCTCAAACGATGCTTGGCCCAGTGCTCGTGTTTGAGACTCCGCAAAAAGAAAAAGAATCTTTGGTTACGTACGTACTTCCGAAAGATTTGGAAATCGAAAGTTTTTTAGTTCCTGAGATTCGAAGCAGAGGTATTTTTGATTCTGTGGTGTATACAGAAAAAATCACCGTACATGGATCATTCTCTGCCTCGGATATTCCCAAAAACCTACTAACAGTGCAACCAAAACTGGTCGTCTCATTGTCAGATACACGAAGTATTGAAAAACAACTGGCTCTTTCTTGGAACAATCTCAATACGTCATTTTACCCAGGGACTATGGTTGATTTTTTTGAAAGTTTCGGCGTCCATGCGTTTGTCCCATTGTCGAAAAGCGCCACAGAGTATCCATTTTCTTTTGAACTTGAGGTAAAGGGAAGTGACCGTGCTCTATTTGTCCCTGTAGGAAGTGAGACGGTGGTACGAGCATCTTCCGTATGGGATAGTCCTGAGTTTGTGGGTGCGTATTTACCTACCGAACGTTTGGTTACTAAAGAAGGATTTGAGGCAACGTGGAATGTGTCTTCTTTTGGAAGGAGTTATCCGCAACACTGGCAAAGTGATGGGGGAGTAAACATAGACATGCTTATGAACTCACAGTTTGGGGTAGGGCTTTATGAAGGGGTAGGCATGTACACACAAGTTTTCAGAAGCGTTAAGTACGCGGTACTTTTTATTCTCATCACATTTACAGCATTTTTTCTTTTTGAAACATTAACCAAGATTCGTCTTCATCCCGTACAGTACTTACTTGTTGGTGCGTCTCTTGCATTGTTTTATCTCCTTCTCTTGTCACTCACAGAGCATATTGGATTCTTGTACGCTTACATACTTGCAACCGTGCTGACCATAATACTCATCACCACATACAGCATGAACATTCTTAAAGAAAGGGCACGGGCGGGGTATGTTGCCGCACTTCTCTGTGTGCTCTATGGTTTTATGTATGTAGTGCTTAAACTTGAAGATTACGCCCTTCTCTTTGGTTCGGCCCTCATCTTTTTGCTTATCGCAGGTGTCATGTACCTCACTCGAGACATTGATTGGTTTACCAATACAGCACCGAAACTTTCCGCAACTGATGATAGTAGTAATTTGTGGAAATAAATTTAAGAGTACATCTGATTTTTTTGAACACCATCTCTAATTATTTTTTCTATCAACGCGCTTGGTTTGGTTTTCTTTTTGAAGTAATTCCATCCATGAAATGATGCGAGAAGGGAAGCTAACTCCTTCCAAAAGAAGACACATTCCACGTTGCCTCAAATCCTTCTTTAGTAACCAAACGTTCGGTAGGTAAATACGACAGAAAGCATAATGAGTGCAATGACAGTGAGCATGTATCCAGCACTAAAGTGCAGAAGAGCATCCCACCACCATATCGTATTATAAAAGTTCTGCACCTCACCGAGGATAAAGGAGCCAAATACAAAAAGTGAAATACTTGCATGAATTTCACGAGGGGTGTGAAGGGAATACTTTTTTTCAAGAAAAAATGGTGCGTAATTTAAGACGGTCCCTTGCGCCACAATAAACAATGTTGACCACTGGGCGTAGATGAGTGCATAGCAGGCAGCTACCACGAACATACCATTAACTGAAAAGATGAGAAGGGTAGAAACAGAATATCTTGTGAGCTTCATCTTCTGACTGTAACAAAGAAGTATGAAGTTTTGAGTAAGTACCCTCTGAGTTCAAGACTATGATTTTTTTTGTGCTTGTTCGAGTTCTTTTTTTAGCTCTATCATTTTTAGTTCACGACCAACCATCAATCTGTTCATTTCCTGTGTTTCCTCAAGACTTTTTTGTAGCTTTATACTGACTTCCTTTTCAAGTTCTTGCGCCTTTTTTTCATCTTCTTGGGCCCGAGTTACTTCTTGTAGTAAGTCGTTTATGCTTGTCGCTAATGTGCCTATTTCATCATTTCCGTGTTCGTGTACACGAGTGTTTTGCAAATCACGTATTGAGATTTCTTTTACCTCTTTACTCAAGACCGATAGACGATGCAAAAGGAGATACTCAAAGAAGATAAGAATAACGATACCAAAAAGAAGTATGGCACAGCTTGCAATTATCACAAACGTGAATACGGTGTTTTTACCTTGCAGATACACTTGACGTTCTCTAAGAACCTTAAAAATTCCAAGAACTTCCTTTTGTGTGCTGGTAATTACAGTATATCCTGCAATATTCTGTTCTGAAAATTCGTGTATGTGGTATCCTTTGTTAGCTGAAATATCTTCGATAATTTCCGTAAGATCTTGAGAAAGAAGATCCTGACCATGCAATTGTGTGAACGTTAAATCAAGCTGTGTTAGTTCCCCTAGTTCCGTCACTACCGATTCATCAAGATAACGGCCAAACAGCATGTTTCCGACGTAACCCTCACCTGAGGTTTTTTTAATTGTCTGTACTTCGATAAAGAGTATTTTGCCTTGTACTTCAAGTACACCACTGAATTCCGAAGGTGATGGTGGTGTGAGTACTTTTGAAGCAACTTCACGCATTATGGACTCAGAAGGAATTTCCTGTTCTTCAGTTAGCGAAGTTCCCACTGAAAATATAAGTCCTCCTTGTATGTCAAAAAAACCTATGAAGTTTATTTCCAGATTTTGGAGTGTTGTTACAGCCAAGTTTGATGTAACATATTCTTCATTTCGGTCAGAAACAAACTGAAAGGTATCGTCCCATTGTGACCAATCTCGAAGCTTTATACCGAGGTTAGATTGAAAATTCTTAACAGCACTATCTACGCGAATGAGATGTTGTACCATCTGGTCGTGTTCAATATTTCGGTAACTGTCTAAAAGTATTTTGTTAGATACTATATACAACGTGCCAGTTAAAAGCAGGATGCTTACTATGGTGATACCAATAATTTTTATTCTAGTCATTGAGTATGTAATTAGTAACGTATATACTAAATAGTAGACTGAGTAGGTGTGTTTGAAAAGTGAGTTATGAGAATTAACACGGAATACTTTCCTCCACTAGTTTATTACTGGTGATGTGAGGTAGAATACAAGTGTACTCATAAGTTCATAACAAATATGGCCAAAGGTAAAGATGCGCGAAAAGAGAAAAAGAAACCAAAGAAAGACAAAAAAGCATAATTGAGTTTCAAGAGGGGTGTGTACCCTCTCTTGTTTTTATAAGACCTATAGAAGTTTTGCACTCAACTTACTTTTTACCTGTAGTGTATGTGTTCAAAGTTGTATATAGTAAATATATGGAAAACAATCAACATATTGGTACACACATTGTCGCACATATTTCGAGTTCTACGTGCAGTGTTTGCGGAGGTCCTGCACCAGACTGGAAGTGTCCAGGGTGTGGTATGGGCGCCAAAGTCTATGACCCTATGCATTGGCGTACCTGTAGTTCTAGGAGAAAGATGCAAGCACAGTGTCAAAAGTGTTCTCAAGCGGAGGAGAAATGTACTTGCATCGTTTTATAACTCAAAAAACTCCCCTTTCAGTTTTAAAATGGAGTTTTTATATAAAGTAGGACTTACGCAAGCGAGCGCAGTTCTAGGAAAACGAACAAAATGGAGTGAGCTGTACACACCGTACATTGAACGACATTTTGTGAAGTTTGACAACGAAATGCGACCAATTTTTGTTAGCCGAAGGCGTTACCTGCGCGTGCGCATGGTTCTTGTGCCCTTGGGTATAAAATGAAGTACTCTTGCCTGCCCCGTACCCATTGCGAAGCTTTGTGGTACTGGGGTGGTGCGCCGTTTGTGTAGGTCCTAAGAAATTTACATTGTTGTAGAAATAACCTCGTCGTTTTCGGCTTCAGGCGCGCAGACGGTGACACGACCGTTAGCTGATTGTGAAATAAAGTAGCATGTTAATTCAGCGTCTTCACATAGTGGGTCAACAGGTAAGGCTACCATATAGAGCTCATCGTCGGTGAGTGCCGACAAATCAACACCTGTCTGACAATCAACGCCAGTTTGGCAGATTTGGTTACTACCAGATTCATTGCACGTTACCGTAGTTGGAATCGTGTCTGGAAGCACACCTTTGTTTTGGACTGTGTACTGATTTACAGCACTCAGAATCGCATTTATATGTGATGCTCGGGTAGTATTATTCGCTTCGCTGATTTGACGTTTTGGATTTAATGCTACGATGATTGCAGTAGCGAGAATGGCTATAAGCGCAATAACAAGTAGTATTTCAATCAAGGTGAATCCTTTGACACGTTGTGCAGGTACTACGTTCATTATGTGTTGAGGTTAGTGCAAATAAATATGGTATATCTATAATACATGAGCTTGTGTTTGGTTCAAAGACCTTATTTTGTATAACTCTCTTACTCCACCATTGTGAAAAACTCATTGCGTATACTAGTACAGCCGAACCTTTTGCAGATTCGGCTGGTTTATTTACTAAAAACACTCCACATGTCGACTCGGGAACCCGCTTGAGACGGGTTCTACTCTTCCGAGAACGACGTAACGTACTTGATTGTAGTTGGGGCGGTTTTCGTTCTCTGAAAAGGACCAAGATATACATGTGCGACGAGTTTTCTCCCACTAAAAGCTTGAGGTAGCCAATCAATATCAGACGGCACCATCGCATGAAAAGGAAGTTCATTTATGGGGAACCATGTAGGTGTAATCATCGTATCTGTTCCTTGCGGTTCTCCTTCCCATTGATACACAAGATAGAAATGTACGGTACAGGTGAACTGCTCACCTGTTGAGGTAGTGTTGTGACAGTGAACTACTGCAATTTTTTCAATATCTTCTTCCCGCGCAATAACACCATCTGTCTCTTCTTCAAGTTCGCGCAGGGCGCACTCTTTAATTGTCTCACCTGGTTCAATCCCTCCTCCGTAGCCGTTCCAGAAATCTTTTGCAATTTTTTCAGTTTTCCATGCAAAGAGAATTTGCTCGTTTTTGTACAAAAAACAAACCGTTGCCTGTTTAAGAATTTTTTCTTTTTCAGTTTTCATTATGTTTTCTCCCTAAGAAAGGTTAGTGTTGAAATTCATTTTCTTACTTAAGAATACGCAGTAAAATAGGTAACACAACTAGAACAAGTGTGGTGTGTATGTTCTTTTTTACAGTACCTCAAATGTTTTTGATGCGATATACTATGAGGTATAACTTTAAGCACACATTATGAAAAAAACACTGTTTGCTATTTCGATAGCAGGGCTAATCTTTTCAGGATACTTGGGAGGAACAAAGTTGCTTACGGGAACATGCGCATTAAATGAATCGTGCCCTAACTTTTTAGGCTACCCTGCATGTTTCTATGGTTTCTTTATGTTTCTCGCTATCACGATTGGTGCGGGAATGCTTTTTTTTGACGTAGGTAAAAAGCGTTGTGCACTGCATATTGTTTTGTGGGTTTCTTTGCTCGGAGTGCTTTTTGCAGGATATTTTACCGTAAAAGAATTACCACTACTTTTTGCTCAAGGCTTGAGTGCGTATTTACTTGGTCTACCTACATGCGCGTTTGGACTCTTTATGTACCTCGCACTTATTTTTGTTGCCTCAAAGGTGAAAGCTCAAGAAAAAATAGGCAAGCCTCGTACTGAAGCTTTGCCCCGTACTGAAGCTCGGCTCTAGTACAGGGCTTTGCTCTAGTACAGGGCAAGCCCCGTAGTAGAAATTGACGATGCGCTTCGCGCGCTCGACCACAGGTCGAGCATCGTCAATTTTCACTACGGGGCAAGCACTCAGCTCTACGTTCACAATTTTGTGATACCATAATATGTATGTACCGGTATCAAGTTGCTGAAAATAAGCTTATAACACCAAGTGTACGCTTGCTCACTTTGGTACAAAAAAATGTCACGAGCAAACCCTTACTCTATCGACCGGGACAATATGTGGCTATCAGTCTGCATGACAAATTACGACCCACTACGACACGATGTTTTTCACTTACCTCGTCTCCAACACAAGGCACTTTTATACAGTTTGGTATCCGTGTAAAAGGAAAATACACTTCCGCCCTTGAACGTCTAAAAAGTGGTGACCATGTTGTTGTACGAGGTTCGTTTGGCAGTTTTATTTTTAACGAACATGCTGACACAGATGTAACCTTTTTTGCGGGTGGTATAGGGATTTCTCCTTTTATAAGTATGTTGCGATATGCGGGAGACATACAAGCGAATAGTAAAATTCATTTGGTGTACAGCATACGCAATGAAAAAGATGTTCCTTTTCTTGAAGAGTTACAAGACCTTGAACAACATAATCCAAACCTTCTTGTCACGTACATTGTTGGAGAAGGTCAGATACATCGTTTGCAAGGTCGGAACGTTTTCGGTGGTTCTCTCAACGACGAAATACTAGATCAACTCGGGCTTGCGTATGGTAAGGAAACATACATGGTGTGCGGACCATCAATGTATATGAAAAAAGTGGAGACGCTTCTTAAAAAAAGAAACGTTGCTAGTAGTAGTATTCTCACTGAAGCGTTCAGTCAAGGTCCCTCAGAGTACAACAACAAACTCATGAATTGGCCACTCAATGTGTACGCACTGACAGGAGTATTTTTTCTGCTCGCTTTGGGGTACGTCCTTACAAGTGACTTTAACAAGACACTTCCCAAACTTACCGCGCTAAATATCACCACACCATCAGACATCACCAGTGTCTTAGTGGCACAACAAGGAGATTTACTTGAAAACGTAAATAGTGTAAAACCACAAGTAGATACCAACATTACACAAGAACCTGTCATTACCTACATACCAAACCCTACTCCTGTCGTGTATGTTCCGGCACGTATGGATCCTGTAGCAACATCTGCACCATCTCCTGTGGTAATACCCAAACCGGTGGTCGTTCCAACTCCCAAACCAACCCCGAAACCAACCCCAACCGTTGTACCCACAACTCCCCCTCGAAGTACCGTATCATGATGAAACAAACATACATGCAGAGTATGCAAGCTTTAGGGACTAGTATCGAACTTCGTTTGGTAGTTTCTAGTGTAATTGAAGCAGAAATATGGTTTACGCAACTGTGGAAAGAAGTGGTGACATTTGAAAATACGTTCAGTCGTTTTAAATTTGAGAGTGAACTTACTCAATTCAACATCCGAGCTGGAGAAAAAGTTCCTGTTTCAAAGATGTGTAAAGATATTTTTGAAAGAGCAAAAGAGTGTGCAGAAATTACTGATGGAATGTATAACCCATTCATATTGCCAAGTTTACAACGTGCTGGGTACATAGACTCGATGACTACCTGTGGGGATACAACTGAAAAAATAAACCTTGATTTTTCTGAACGCGACGTCGTAGTATATACTGAACTTGAGATAGGGGAAAACTGGGCACGGATACCTGCCCACAGTGCTCTTGACCTGGGTGGTATTGGTAAAGGATATCTTGCTGACTATCTCGCGAGTCTTCTTGCTACTTCTGTAGATAACTATTGTTTGTCTCTAGGTGGAGACATAGTTGCGAAAGGAACTGACGAGTTTGGGGAAAAATGGAGTATTGACATACAGTCGAGTAAAGATCGTTCGACAAACTGTGCTCATTTTGCTAGCGAAGAAAATAGTGTGGGCGTAGCCACTTCGGGCACAGTACGGGTAAAGGGGGGAAAAATGCAAGAACATCAAATTAACCCTGTCTCACAAACTCCTACAAAAACACCTTACTCGTTGTGTAGTGTAGCAAGTAGAGACGCGACCACTGCTGATGTGATGGCATCGACTATTTTAGTCGGTGGTGTAGTGTTAGCAAAGCGACTTCTGAAAGAAGATATTATTATGGGGGTATTGTTACAGGATGAAAAATCTGAAAAACCACTTGTTTTAGGAAAAGGATTTACATTGATCTAGCGTATATGCGTGATATGAAAAAAATACTTATTACAATATTATTTCTCGTCGCAATCAGTTTTGCGATTAGTTTTACTTTTTTCAATACAGAAAGAGGTGTATCACTTTTTGCTCAAATTGACGACGAAAGCGTAGTGCGGGAAGTTGACGAACAAAGTACGATTATTGTCGAAAACCTTCCCCAATCTTCACTCTCGCACGCTTTGCTTGAACGCATAAAAACCTCATGGCCTTGGTATGTGACTCGCGCGTCGGGTCTTACTGCCGGTTTTTTACTTATCATACTCATGCTGTCTGGTACGGGGTTCATCACAGGGTCGACGTTTCGTTTTCTTGAACCGATTACGGCGTGGGCAACACACCGTGCTTTGGGTATAGCTCTTGGGCTGTCCATACTGGTTCACCTTACAACACTCTACCTTGATGAGTTTGTAGACTTTGATATCAAATCACTTTTGATACCATTCGTTTCTGACCTCAGACCCGTTGAACTTTTCGGGTTTCCTGTTGGTTCTTTGTATGTTGCGTTTGGCATATTTGCACTCTATGTGTTTTTACTTGTGATTGTAACGTCACTCCTTTGGATAGAAAAAAAGCCTCGAACATGGAAAGCGATTCATATACTAAGCTACGTAGGAGTGCTGTTTGTTTTTGTGCATGCGCTGTATCTGGGTACAGACCTCACCCAAGGTGTACTACGCTATATATGGATAGGCGGAGGAGTACTTGTGACCATAGTGACACTCCAGCGACTCTGGAGAGTAAAAACGGTATGACTATGACTTACGGAAATGGCGCCCTTCTTCGTTGCCCTGCGCAAAATATCTCTCGTAGTATTGTCCATACAACTCGACTATTTTGCTTGGACGCCTCCACCTTCGCTCCTCTGGGAGCTACGGCGGACAAGTCGAATTGTACCACAAGGGCATTCCCATTTTATACTCCCTTCGGTCGTTAAAAATTAGGTCGCATCCATTTGCGTAAGTCATATGAAAAACAATATACCTGTAACAAAAAACTTTCTTTTAACACGGCAGCTTTTTGTATGGCTTATATTTTATTTCGTACTTGTTGGTGGTGTTTTTGCGTATGCTAAAGAATGGTATTCACAACATGATGAAAATCAACTTCCTTCCGGACACATTGAGCTTATGATGAGTAAGTCAGCCTACCAGCTTGGTGAGACAGTGGAGTTTACTGTGGTAAACCGTTTTCCTACTACAGTGTATGTGACCAATCACTGTCCAAATGAGCCTCTCAATGTGTATCGTTGGGAAGGAGAGCAATGGGTAGTGCTTCACGATACAGTCCTAGGAGGGAAAAGTGTTTGTGCTTCGGAAGAGAGGAATGTGGCTATACCGACTGAAGGTTCGCGTACGTATAATTTTTCCGACTGGCCAAACTTATTTAAGGAACCGGGGGTATATCGCATAGCATTGGTGGTTGACCATTATATCGATATACCATTTGAGGATTTTGTCATTTTACAGCCCGCGGAAGTTGTTGAGATTATGGAGGAACCTGTCTACAAAACATCACCAACTCCTGTTGTGCCCGCCGATCCCGCGATTGTTGAGGAAGTGCCTGTTGTAGAAGAGTCGAAGATTGTTGTAGTAGAAGAAGTGGAAGAGGAAAAAGAACGAGAGGATGAGGACGAGGATGAACGAGAAGAGGAAAATGACGATTAGTGCGCTGCATTGATAGTACGTGTCCTCTAGTGTATGCTGAGTCGTTATGTCACGTAATGAAGGACTTATATCGTTTGACACGGTGTCATTCGAACACAACGTATTCAAACCGATTCTTGTCGCAACAAGTTTTTCTATTCGACGTGGAGCGAAGCTTACCCTTATGGGTCAGAATGGTGCAGGAAAAAGTACCCTTTTCGGGTTAATTACCGGTCAGTACAAACCTGACGAGGGGAGTGTCAATGTGATACCACATACTAGTATCGCTGTCTCACGGCAAGTGATTCCACGAGATGAGCTTCTCCTCACCGTGCGGGAATTTTTCGAAGCATGCTTCTCTGAAAAAGTGTACAACATTGATCCAAAAATTGACGAGATTCTTGAGGTAGTGAACCTTTCACCTAAGAATCCAAAAGTGCGTGATTCATTCAAAGATAGAATAGTTGGGAGTTTTTCCGGAGGACAGCAAGCACGTCTTCTCCTGGCTTCCGCACTTATCCAAAATCCAGATGTACTATTACTCGATGAGCCAACCAACAACCTAGATAGTGCTGGGATAGAACATCTCACTGAGTTTTTGAAGGTGTACACAAAGACCGTGGTTGTTATCTCACACGATGCTGACTTTTTGAATGCTTTTACCCATGGTGTGTTGTACTTGAATGAGCAAATGCACACCATTGAACGGTATGAGGGTGACTATCATGACGTTGTTCTAGAAATAGCAGCACGTGTACTTAAAGAAAAAAGAAAGAACGCACAGTTGGAGAAAGAGATACAAGCAAACAAAGACAAGGCAAACTTCTTTGCCCACAAAGGTGGGGGTATGCGCCTCGTTGCCAAGCGGATGCGGGAGAAAGTAGAAGAACATGAGGAGAATAAGGTGGAGGTGCGTAAAGAAGATCGTGCAATTCGAAGATTTACGATTCCAGTTCAACAGGACATTCCCTCAGAAATTTTACGACTCACCTCGTATACGGTTATTCGCGACCATGTTCCAAAAGAGGTTACATGTGACATAGTCCTGAAACGGGGGCAACATTTTCAAATCGTAGGACCGAACGGTATTGGAAAGACGACACTTCTTGAGTCACTTGCAGGAGGGCATGCAGGAGGTGAAGTGGTGGCGGAGGGAGTCAAGATAGGGTACTACCGGCAAGATTTTTCAAACCTTGATTTTGAGCAAACTGTCTACGACTGTCTCTTGTCGGTAATGGAAGAAAAATTTCAAGAAGACATGCGTGCAGCGGCGGCAGGCTTTTTAATTACGAGTGACATCATTAATACCAAGATTGGACTACTCTCAGAAGGGCAGAAAGGGTTGGTGGCGTTTGCGCGACTGGTCCTCCTCAAACCCGGACTTATCATCCTTGATGAGCCAACGAACCATATCAACTTCCGACATATTCCCGTGATAGCAAAAGCGCTGGACTCCTATGAGGGAGCAATGCTACTCGTATCCCATGTACCCGAGTTTGTAGCACAAATCCATATTGACGACATCCTTGATTTGGATAAGAAAAAGAAATAAGTGGTGAAAGAAAAACTAATTTAAAATTAGAAATTTTCAATTTGAAATTGAGGGGAACCTTTTTAATTCTTAAATCATTCAATGTAAATTTGAACTTGTAACAAATTGGGAGAAAGACAAACGCTCGTATCGCATTTTATTGCTTTGAGGATGACCAAGCATTTGACGACAGACTACTATCTGTGCTATAGTATACGTGGAGTTGTCATACTACAGTTGTACTGGAAAACAAGTACCGAAAAGGAGGAAATCATCTTGGAAAATCCAATATCGTTTATACAATGGCTTGTTATCGTTGTGCAAGCTGTTGTGATTGCGATACTGTTTTTTGCGTGGCAAAAAACAAAAGCTCAGGCGTACAAAAATGATAAATCAGGTCTTCCCAACAATCTTGGACTGGAAGCAGTGGCGCGACCAATCTTCGGTCACCTGCACCGTGGTTTGTTTAAAAAAATCACGATTGCTGCCATAGACCTTGATGATTTTAGCGATGTAAATAATCGCTATGGGCACAAAAATGGTGACAAGGTGTTGGAGGTGGCAGGAAAAATTTTACTCCACTCCACTCGTCCTGATGAAGTTGTTGGGCACCTTCAGGGCGATGAGTTTGTTATCATCTTCATTGATACTCCGGATGAGGTTGTACTGGAAATTATGAAGCGAGCTCGGAAAAAATTCGCTCAATATCATTTTTCCTTTGCTGAGGGTGATAAGGTGAATACTAATTTCACCTTTGGGATTGCCTCTACCTGTTCACCTGATGAGACGTTCGATACTCTATACCACAATGCAGACATGGACTGCAATGCAAGGAAAGAATTGCCAGGTGGGTCGCGGTATAATCCACTAGAACTGTAGTTCATTTGTTCTTTAATCCCCCGACATGAAAATGTACGGGGGATTACTGCGTCAATAGACAAATTCAAAGGAAAGGGTATTGTGAGAGTTGGAGTTTGGAACATTTACAGAAGCATAAAACAGTACTATTTTGTAAGGAGGTCAACATGATAACTCTTAAAGGTGGAAATACAAGACCTGTAATACAACCTAGAGTGTCTCAAAGGAACAATACTGGACCATTTGTCCCGCATAAAAAAAAAGGTGGGAACAATGATCCTTTGCCAGAAAAAAAACAAGAAACGAAGCGCATGGTGTTGGATACCAACACTCTGATGAATGATTATCTTGCAATGTTTCATTTCAAGTATGTGTGGAACAATATTTTTATTCCACTCATGGTTTTACTTGAGCTCGATAAGAATAAACGGAGTAAAGGGAAGAGTAAGAAAGAAATCGATGCGGCAACAAATGCGCGTAAGGCAGCCAGAATGTTCTTGTATCTTGTTGAAAGTGTTCCGATTTCTCAGATTAAAAACGGAATTCCGTTACTGATGCCAGGAGAAGTTATTCCAAGTGGGAAAAGTGTACGGAACTACAAAGGCAAGTTGGGTAAGTTGTTTTTTGAGATGCCAAAAGAAGGTGAAATCGAACAATACCTTGATCCTGATATTCCTGACCATGCAATTCTGCTCTCAGCGCTTAAGCTGAAAAAAGAGTGCTCAAAAAACTCCTTAATTAAAGGAAAAGAAAAAGGTGGTAGCGTAGTACTCGTTACAAACGACACCATCATGGGCATTCTGGGAAGGCTGGTCGGTTTACGCACAGAGAAATATGAAAACAAAGCATTGAGCGACGAAAGTTTTCGTTCTACGGGAATGCACTACTTTCCGTTGGAAATACTTGCAAGTCAAAAAACCGACAACGGAGAGATGTCGAAACCAATACCGTTGCAAGATGGTGTAAAGGAGTACGTGTTCAAAAGTAAGTCTTTCGAGCCGATTGTGATGTATGAGTTTCTTATCTTTGGTCCACCTCGGGACCCTAAGACTCAGAAACAGCTTGAGCCGGAGAAACAAAGGCAGTACATCGTGCTTGAAAAATTGAATCCTACCACTGTGCGCGTGAGAGAACTGAAGGATTTTCAGTACCAGAACAAAGTCTTCTACCTTAATGCCTTGAATGCCGAGCAAAACTGTTTTGCAAACGCAGTCGTGGTTTATCGAGTGCCTATGGTCATAGGTGAAGGTGAAGCCGGCACGGGCAAAACGTTTTTTGCACTTGCATGCGCATATCAGCTTATTAAGGATGGAGTGTATCCGTACACCATCCTTACAAGAGATGCTGTTGACTCAGGTCAAAAGCTTGGATATATGCCAGGTGGTAAGGAGGCTAAGGTGGGGAACTATCTTCCCGGTGCTTTAGGTGCTCAGAAAAAACTTCTCATGTTGCTTGATGAGGATATTGCTCAAAAGAGTAAGCTGCAGAAGCGACGAGAGAAACAAAATGAGGGAGAAAGAAGGAGGATAGAGAAACAGCAGAGAGAAAACGAACGTCTTGCCAAACAAGATCAAGCGGAAGTAACAACCAGCAGGACACGGAGACGGTGGAAGGAGAAGAAAAGAAGCAAAAGTCAAAGCTTCCAAGGTAATGTACCACCGACCGCTGAAAGTGTTGAGATTAAAAAACTGCTTGAACTTAAAGCTCTGCTTGCAGGTAATGGCACCATGCTTGAAGGTGTAAATTTTATGCGGGGTGCAAGTTACCCTACTGTTGTTATTGTTGATGAGTCACAACATACAGGTACAGGAGAGGGTAAAATGATTGCCTCGCGTATGGAAGAAGAAGGTCAATTACTGCTCATAGGTAACGTTGAGCAGGATGATATTGGAGTGCCGATTCGTGATTCAGGCGTTGCAAAACTCATTGAGGCGACGAGAGGCACTGATTTGATGTGTCTTGTAACCTTCCAGGATGTTGAGAGGAGCCGTCTTGCTGCGCGGATAGCACGGTATTACAACAAGTAACATTTTTATATTAAGGGTCGTGTGGAACACGACCCTTAGCTTGTGTCTATCTATGTGATTGCATAACTGCACATGCATGCTACAGTTTAAGTATTACAACTCACTCATATACGTATGGAACCTCAAACATTATCGGCATATATTACCAAACAAATTGAACAAAGGGTGTCAAAGAAAGACATTCTAGAACAGCTCGTTTCGGTTGGTTGGTCTGAAGACGAGGCAAGTACTGCATATGCGCAAGCACTTGTGGATGGAGGAGTGCCAGTGCCACAGAAAGGAACTCGAGGACTCTTTGCAAAAAAATCAACTACGGTAGAAGTGGTGTTAAACCTTTTCTCTTTTATTCTGCTCGGTATTATTACAACCGCTCTTGGAACACTCTACTTTAAAATAATTGAACACTTTTTTCCAGACCCTCTCGCCGCGTCTGGGTACTATTACAGTGGAGCAAGCAATGCAATTCATTATGCAATGGCTGGACTCATTATCGGTTTTCCGTTATTTGTGATAGCACTCCGTTTGTGGTTTAAGAAATTTCGGGAAGAGGAGAATAAAGTGGAATCAAACCTTACGAAATGGGTTACGTACCTCGTACTCCTTATTGCAGCGGTGGTTATTGTGGGTGATCTCATCACCATCTTGTATACGTTCTTGCAAGGAGAAATAAGCATTCGGTTTTTCCTCAAGGGTATAACGGTATTGGTACTTGCCGGATCTATTTTTGGTTTCTATTTCCTTGAACGAAAAAAAATACAATATCGAGGTGACATAGCACGTACCTCATTCCAGACTTTTGGTTGGGGACTTTTAGGTGTCATTGTTGTGGGAATAATTCTGGGTTTTGTTGCTACTGGCTCACCTACTAGTGAGCGAAATAGAACATTTGACTCTCGAAGATCAAGTGATCTTGATGAACTGGCGATGTGTGTAAACAGCTTTGCAAATCAGTTTGAGCGTCTACCATCAAACCTCTCAGAGTTGGATAAAAATAGCTCGCTCTCCTACTGTGCAAACAGACGTGATCCTGAGACAGGTGCTCAGTACGAGTACCGCGTGGTTGTACCGCTTGAGACTAAAGAAGGGTTGAGTACCGGAGCATTTGAGCTTTGTGCGACATTTTCTCTTCCATCAGAAACTCAACAAACCACACGGTACATGGATACCATGGGTTCAAAATGGTATACCCATGACATTGGAAAAAACTGTTATCAAGAAGAAGTTAGTTTTAGAAACACACTTGTTCCAGCTTCACCCGAAAAGTTTTAGCACGCTCAAACTCTAACGTATACCTACGTCGCATACCTATACAGGTCTTTCCGTGACTCGGTAACTTTCACTCCGCCACGGCGGGGCAAGCTCGCAAACTCGGTACTTAAACTTTGATTGCCTTGTACTCGTTTCTGTGGTATTACAGTAGTCTTAGGGTTACCTAGACAACTATGAATCCCGTTAGAGACCAAAACAGCAATGTTTCTAGGTGTACTTCAAAATAAAGAATATGATAAAAATACGAACAATTATTAATTTAACCGACGCCGAGCTGTATGTTTGCACCTGTGCAAACATACAGCTCGGCTGTCTCTAACGGGATGAATCCCGTTAAAGACCAAAACAGCAATGTTTCTAGGTGTACTTCAAAATAAAGAATATGATAAAAATACAAAACATTACTAATCTAATCGACGGTCACTTCGTGACCTGTCTCTAACGGGATGAAAAATAAAGATCAGACCTATATATTCGGTACGCACGCTGTTTTTGAGGCACTTACCCGAGCACCAGAGACTGTGCAACATGTTTACTTTGTCGGTGGACGCGAGGCAGAAAAAATCAGAACGAAGGTTGAAGAACTAGGGGTTGCTTTTGACCGATGTGATGAAGACCATCTTCCAAGAGATGTTGGCAAAGACTCTGTACACCAAGGTGTGGTGGCTCGTGTTTCTCCCAATAAAATACTGAAGCCCTATAAACCTTTTATTGAGGGTCTTACAGTTACGGATACTACCGCACTTGTCGTTCTTAACGAGCTGACCGATCCCCATAATGTCGGAGCTGTGATTCGGAACGCTGCCGCTTTTGGTATTTCTGGCGTTTTGATTCCTGAGTATCGACAAGCACCGGTGACGGGAACTGTTGTAAAAGTTTCCGCGGGTATGGCGTTTGCTATACCGTTGGTGACTATAGGAAACGTCAACACAACATTGCGTGATTTGAAGGAACGAGGTTTCTGGATTTATGGTCTTGCAGGAGATGGTGATACCAGTATCCCGGACGAAGCATTCACAAAACCATCCGTGTTTGTACTTGGAAACGAAGGGAGGGGGCTTCGTGAAAAAACGGAAGAAGTGTGTGATTTTCAGCTTTCTATACCAATAGAGAAAGAGGTAGAATCTCTGAACGTTGCCTCAAGTTCTGCGGTGGTATTTTATGCATGGAAATCGTACCATACCAAAAAGCGTGGTACAGTATAGGGACTGTCTTTTTTATTCAGTCTACGATGAAAAATTTCCTCACATACTTTTTTGTAACCCTTGGCGTCATCTTTTTTGTTGTCCTCTGGGGTCTTGCCTACGTGTGGTTTGCAGACCCCTTTAATGTTCGCCCACTTATTTCACTTATGACGGCTGACTCGGAAGTTGCGGGGGAGGTAGAACAGCAAGCTCGGCCTATTGGTGATAGCTCAGAAACGTCTCCAACTGACAAAAATTCAAAGCTTTCCCCAGAGCAAGAATCCGCCCTTAAGGCAATAGGGGTTAACCCTGAATCACTTCCAAGTACTCTCACCCCTGAAATGGAAGCTTGTTTTGTTGCGACACTTGGTCAAGCACGCGTAGCTGAAATCAAAGGAGGGGTAAGCCCCACGCCTCAAGAAGTGTTTGCGTCACGAAGTTGTTACGAATAAAAGTAGCTCGTTCCGTTAGAGACGATACTTGACTTGTGGTATATTTTGACGGTAGAGAATAGTATGAATGCTGGCACGCAAAACAATATTATTAATTTAACCGACGTCCCGCCAAGGCGGGGCTGTCTCTAACGGGATGAGGACACTTCTTGTGGGTAACACCAAATGTCATGCAGCTACAAGACTGCAGGAGGAATTTTTAAAGAGAGATTTGCAGCTTGATATGGTGTCCCCGACCGATGTAGTTTTTTCCGTTACTGACAATCAAACTTCGATAACCGCAAATGATGGTAGAGATATTCTTGCGTACGATGTGTATTTTTTTCGTGGTTTGGGGGACCTTGCGAGGGAAATGGCGGTTATTGCAAATTATCTACGTCAGCACGATAAAGTGATTGTTGAAGACGTGTTTGCGACTCACACAACCTATTTTGATAAATTTTCACCGACCATAGTGGATGAAGGGATACCAGTTCTGGACTACCGGCTTATTTTTTCTTCTCACCGAAATGTACTCAATGCTGTAGAATATCCAATCATTGCTAAAAGTCTTGAGGGTAGTAAGGGGATAAAGGTGCGGTTGCTACACAACAGAGGTGAGCTTGATAATTTTATTCAGGAATTTGATTTTCCTGTAGTGTTACAAAAATATATTCCCATTCGGTTTGATTTCCGAGTTATAGTGATTGATGGGATTCCTCTTGGCGTGATGAAGCGGTACAACGAAGGTGAAGATTTTCTTACTGTGCGTGCTGGAGGAAAACGAGAGGCAGTGGTGCTCCCACAGCAAGCTCTTGATCTGGCAGTACATGCGACACAGGTAGCGGGACTCTCAGTTGCTGGTGTTGATTTACTGGAGCATGAAGGTATGTACTACCGAATAGAGGTAAATATGTCCCCGCAATTTCGCACCTTTGAAAGAGTGACACAGATTAATGTGGCAGGTGCAATTTGTGAGATGATACAAAGAAAATATCAGCAACATCTTATATCAGTGACAGATCTGTATACAGATCAACATGCTTCATTTGTTGTAGAACCATAGCTGGTACAGAAGCAATATCTTCTTCTCCCGCAACAATTTTACGAAGGACATCTCGTTTGGGTATACCCGAAGCAAAAACGATTGCATGTTCGACATGTCGTGTAAGGTACGTGACTGTTGTCGTAATTCTCTTTGTATACGGATTTTTTTCAGGGTGTACTTCATACCCAACTGCACATTTTTTTTCATCAAGGAATAGTTTTTCAAAATCCTTGGTATATTCAGGCATGGGGAGAATTCCTGACGTGTGGCCATCAGGTCCAATACCCATAGTGGTGAGTACAACGCCATCTCGGTGAATAACATGCCAATGTTTCAAAGCAAGGTCAAAACGTTTTGCGGTGTCTTCGAGTGTTTCGTTCTCACGTGGACGTGGATCAAGAAAATGCGTTCCGAGTTCTTGTGCTTGCACAAAAAGGGATGTTCGTTCCAGCGTTGAAAAATTACTTTCATCATCATCAAAGGTATATCGTTCATCAAGGACCGAAATGGTGTGAAGGGAGGAAAGAAGTTTGACATGCAGGTAGTTTACAAGTGCTAGTGCGCTACCCCCCGAGAAAAGAAGTAGAATGTGTTTTCCTTTGTGTTCTTGAAGGGCTTTTTCAAGTGCGTCTCCTGCTTCGTCCATAGGCGACTCGCTTACATGTAGTGACAACATACTATGAGTGTTTCCTACCCGCCGGCAGGGAGGTCGCATCGTGTCCACCAAACTGGTTACGCATAACTGAGATAAGTTGACCTTGATAACTTGGACTTGTGAGACTTTTTTTTCGGGCGGTAAGTGCGCCCTCGATGACATCAACCGGAATCCCCATATCTTTTGCTGTCTTGACAGTCCAGAGACCCTCTCCGCTTGCTTGTGCGCTTCCGGTAATCGTCCGTAAGTCTTCTCCGTACGTTTCGAATCCCTTCAAGAGCCAAAGAACAAGGCGTGACTCTATGACACTGCCATGGTTGTAGAGGTTTGCAATGGCAGTAAGTGGAAGTGGCTTTTCAAACTGGGCTTGCTGTAGCATATCAAAACCTTCCGCAAGTGCTTGCATCATTCCGTATTCGATACCGTTGTGTACCATTTTTACAAAATGTCCTGCACCAGTGCTCCCAACGTAGGCGTAGCCATTGAGAACTGCAAGATCTTTAAAAAGAGGTTCATGAATTTCGTAGTGCTCTTGTGTTCCTCCCACCATAATACATGCTCCATCTTTTGCACCTCCAGGTCCGCCACTTATTCCCGCGTCTAAAAATGCAACACCCATGGCCGCAAACTCTTTGTGGCGACGTATCGATTCTTTAAACGGGGAGTTACCGCCTTCAATAATGGTATCGCCTTTTCCAAGGTGTGGTTTTAATTCTCCAAGTACCGTTTCAACGACATGATGTGGTACCATGACCCATATAGTTCTGGGTGTGGAGGTGTTTTTTATAAGTGCGCCTATGGTATCCACTACGGTTGCGCCCAGTTTTTCTGTTAGTACTCGTGCTTCAGGGTTACTATCATAAGCAATGACGGTATACCCTCGAGTGATAAGTCGTTCTACCATGTTTCGTCCCATCTTGCCGAGTCCTATATATGCTATGTTCATAGTGTCAATTAGGGACTTACGAAAACGGCGCATTTCTTCGTTGCACTACGCAAAATACTACTCACCGTATTTTTCATACGTTTCGTAGAATTTTGCGTGCGCGCCTCCACCTTCGCTATAGCTACGGCGGACAAGTCGAACTGCATACGTTTGCGTAAGTCCCATGTTACGTTAATAATAATGATTCCTCAATCTCTTTTTTAAGATTTGATTCTGGTCCAAAACTTCCAGATGCGTACGAGAGTGGCACGACATCCTCCCATAGTTCGAGTATAGCAGTAATGTACTTCCAAGCCGCGTGCTGTTCTTTGTTGCTCACAAACAAGGTTTGGTCGCCACAAAGGGCGTCAAAAAGTACTTCTTCATATGGGTCTGAAATAAGTTTTCGGTCTTCCTGAGGTATCGTGGTACGGTCAAAGAGCAATTCTCTTGGTTGCAATTCGTACTTAAGGCCCTGCTTGCGAACCCAGAATTGTACAGAAATTTTTTGTTCCGGTGAGATAGTGAAGCGGACAATATTTTGATGGTTATGTTTTTCTCCCTCATTGCATACACAATTTTTTGCTGAACGAAATCGCACCGTTATTGCTGTTTCGCTTTTTGAAAGTGATTTGCCGTGCTCTAGATAGAAGGGGACCCCTTGCCATCGTGGTGTATCAAGGAACGCTTTTACCAAAAAATATGTTTCAGTTTTTGATGCTTTTTCTACATCTTTCACATACTGGTAACCTTCGTATTGCCCCTTCACAATATCAGTCGCACTCTCGCTGTGTGTTGGTATGCGCAATGCTTCTAAAATCTCTGCGCGTTTCTGACGTAGATTTGAAGCTTCAAGCTTTTCTGGATGGTCCATGGCTATGAGTGTGAGCATTTGAAGAATGTGATTTTGTCCAACATCTCTAAGTGCACCAACTTTGTCAAAAAAAGCTCCTCGGGTAGTGACGTCGATGGTTTCAGAAAGGGTAATATAGACAGCCTCTATATACTCATTGTTCCACTTATCCTCAAAGAGAACATTTGAAAAACGGAAAGCAATGATATTTTGGAGTGCACTTTTAGCTAGGTAGTGGTCGATACGATAGATTTGTTCTTCGTGAAAAAGTTTGTTTAGTTTCTCATCAAGGTACTGGGCGTTTTCGAGGTTGCTACCGAAAGGCTTTTCAACCAAGATGCGTGTCCACCCATCTCCAACCATACATGCTTGTTCAAGTTTGACTCTGGCCAACTGTTCAAAAATAGTATCATAAAACTGTGGAGGTACGGCGAGGTAAAAAAGCTTGCTTGAACAGGTGCCGATACGCTCATCGTAGACTTCTAGGATTTCTTTTGTGCGCTCAAATGCTGCAGGTTCATCAAAATTTCCTTGGGTGTATTCAATAAGTTCTAGGAAATCCTCAATATTTTTTTGCGTGTACTGCTTACCTTTTGCTTCAATATGTTTTCTTACGAATTCTCGATACCCTGCTGTATCAAGAGAACTTCTTGAGAAGGCGAGTATGTAAAAATGTTTTGGAAGGACACCTTTTTCGAATAAATCAATGAGAGCAGGTAAAAGTTTCTTTTGAGCCAAATCACCTGTTGCCCCAAGCAGGATAAATGCGGTTGCGGTTTGAATTGTGGCGCATCGTCCCATGTGGACCTAATACTACCATGGTATATCAATGTTTTCACGATATAGGACCTACGCAAACGACGCACCACAAGAGTACTTCATTTTTCTAATTCTCCGCCTTCGCCAGATGGCGAATGGCGAATCATAAGAAAAATTGGTCGCATTTCATCGTTGTGCTACACAAAATACTACTCACCGTATACCTAATACGCCTCGTAGTATTTTGTTTGCGCGCCTCGAACTACACCACAAGAGTACTTCATTTTTCTAACTCCCTTTGGTCGTAAGAAAAATTGGTCGCATCCGCTTGCGTAGGTCCTACGATAGACACCCTTAAACCATGTGGGGTTTAGGGTACCCTGCATCTTACATGGTGCAGGGCTTGCCCACACACTTACTTTGTCCCTACACTGCTTTGCGGTGCGTGCCAGAGGCACAGGGACAAAGTTAGTGTGCGGGGTGGGTTTTAATGGAGTACACGTGTATACTGATACCCATGAATGGGAATAAAGCTAGTTTACTCGGTGTTTTCGTTGTTGCACTAGGAGCAGTTTTTGTAGGTGGTATATATGTAGGACAGAACCAACTTGCTGAGTCAGAAAAAGTTTTAACTCTTGACAATATTCAAGGTGATGTGTTGACTGCGCAAATAGGAAGCACTGGTGAAAAGTTTGACTTCACACCTTACTGGAGAGTGTGGAATACGCTTGAGCGAAAATTTATTCCTTTCGGAACGAGTACTGCGGAAGAAATTCCTGCTGAGGATAGGGTGTATCGCTCTATAGAGGGCTTGGTTGCGAGCTATAATGACCCATACACTGTTTTTATGCGACCTCAAGTTTCAGAAGATTTTAAGATTGCAACAAAGGGATCACTCGAAGGTATCGGTGCAGTTATAGGCGAGCGGGATGGTGGACTCGTGGTGGTGGGTCCACTTGCGGGATCACCCGCCGAGTCTGCGGGACTTGTTTCGGGGGACAAAATACTCAAGATAGATGGGGTGGAGACAGGTGGCATGCTTGTTGACGATGCGGTTAAGCTTATACGCGGGGAGGGTGGTACCCAAGTGGTGCTCTCTATACAGAGTGAAGTGCAAGAACCTCGCGATGTTTCCATAGTTCGGGGAACGATTGAGATACCTTCAACAGCCCATACGGTGATAGAACGTGAAGTGCCTGTAATCGCCGTAGCTTCAACTATTGCAACATCAGATGGTACTCCAGTTTCTTCAGAACCTTCTCTTGAACCCATTGAAACAGAAGTGCAGGATTTCTATATCTTGCAACTCTTTAGTTTTTCTCAAACATCGATTGCTTCTTTTGAGCGAGAGCTCATGTCTTTTGTAGAAAGTGGCGCACCATCACTTATTCTGGACTTACGGGGAAATCCTGGCGGGTACATCGAATCAGCCATACAGATAGCAAGTTGGTTTTTACCTGAGGGCGCAGTCGTAGTGCGTGAGTACAGTGGTCCGGAAAAGAAAGAGATTGTGCACACCTCGCACGGAAGGATGCTATTTAAAGAATCGGTTCCGCGTATAGCGATATTGGTTGACCAAGGAAGTGCTTCTGCTTCTGAAATTCTTGCTGGAGCATTACAAGAGCATGGTGTTGCGACACTGATAGGAACCAATACTTTTGGAAAAGGTTCAGTGCAAGAATTGGTAAGTATTACCGACGAACTTTCGCTCAAGGTGACCGTAGCACGTTGGTATACACCGGATGGTGTCTCTATCTCGAACGGGGGATTGACGCCTGATATACGAGTCGATCCCAACTCAGCAACATCAAGTGACCCTTGGGTGGATGCTGCTGTTGACTTCCTTGCTTCACAACAGTAAGTTCTGCAAATAAACTGTATACGTGATAGAATTCTTGTAATGAGACTCACACACGTAACATTAGCAGTAGCAAGCGGAATCGCACTCCTTGGAATTGTGGGGATGGTATATATTGCAAATACTCAGATAGTTCCACCTGAACAGGAAGTAGAAAAAAATACAAAAAATCGTATACCGGTAACCACTGACCAAACTTCTCCGCCGGACGTCCAAAGTTCACCTGAGGGGTTGGAAGAAAAAGCGCCACTCGTTGAGGATGCTATTCGTGCCGGAGCGACACTAAATCTACGCGGACAAAACTTGCAAGAGGTGCCACAGTATGTGTTTCAACGTCTTGGGATAGAAAAACTTGACTTGTCTCACAATATTCTTGAGGGGGCGCTTCAAGCAGAGATTCGACATCTCTCAGAATTAGTAGTGCTTGACCTTTCATATAATGCGTTTACTGGAGTTCCCGCAGAGATAGGTCAACTGACCAAACTAGAGGTTTTAAATCTTTCCAATAACAACCTTACAGGTTTGCCTTACGAAATAGGTAATCTTCAGAATCTCACACAACTTGATCTTCGAGGTAATACAGCGGTTTCCCAAAATGATATTGAAATTATTCGTGAGCGACTTCCGCAGTCCACAGAGATACTTGTAGACTGAGAAACGACTGGTGAGTGCTCGGACTTCCAAGCTAGTGTTGGTACGCGAGCCCGCACACACAACGACCTTGCGCATAGCGCGTAAGCAAAACATCACTTCTTAAAAGTGATGTTTTAACCATAACAAAGACATGAACTTGGTACCATGTGCAAGCCCGCACACTCACATTCGCATTGTGTTGCCTTGCAACACGCACACCGCGGTGTGCGATGTGAATGTAAGTGTGCGGGCGAGGCCAAATCCTTCTGGAAGAGGTAGTTCATCCTCATAGTTGAATTCATGCGGAACAAGCAAGTTTACACTAAGCATCAGTAAAAAGCCGATGCAAAAAGAAATACCATACTGCAGGTATTTTTTTTCTGCATGAGCATGCGAAATAATACTAGGACCAAGATCACGAAAAAGTACGTATAAGAAACCACCAGCAGAAAAAGCAATGAGCGGTCCAGAAAAACGTTCAGTTGCAACAAGTATCATTGCAAATAATATTCCAATAAGAATAGTTGATGAAACAGCAAAATTCCATAGGAGTGCTTTTCGTGCAGGATACCCAGCTTCTTTTAGTATAAAAAATTCTGATATCTCCTGAACTATTTCATGTAGAAGAATACCTGTTGCGGTACCAAAGCCCACAACAGGAGAAACTAAAAAAGCAGGTACAAGGGTGAGTCCATCATGTATGTTATGCACCGCATCTACCATCATCATTCTTCGAGCATCGAGGAAACCGTGTGGATGATCACAATTTACCTCGTGGTGGTGGTGAGTGTTTTCTGGCATGAGTCTTATAACGCCTTCAAGGAGTACTGCTCCAAGTATAAACGCCAATACTGTTGTGTAAGTAATTCCGCTCTCATGAAATACTTCAGTGAGTAATCCATAAATAATTACCACGAACACTCCAGCAGCAAGGGCTATTAAGTATCGTAACCGTGGTGTTAACCAGTCACCAAGGGTTTTCCATGCAAAAACAGCTCCGCTGAGTGAGGCGAGCATAATAAAGATTGCTGAAATGAGTATAAGTGAAGTATGCATATGGAATCTTATGGAGCAGTGTAACCTAATTTGTCTTTGATGCCACCATGAGGTAGTGTATAGCAATAGCAGATGTGAAATATAAAAATACCAACAATTACTAATATAGCCGACGGTCCTCTGTGACCTGTCTCTAACGGGTGAATCCCGTTAGAGACCAAAAGCGTCATGTGGTATATTTACGTATTGAAGTGTGGAAAAGATGGAAAAATGTACACAGGCTTCACAGGTAATCTACGGAAACGCTTGAGGCAACATGAGAAAGGAGAGAATAGTTCAACAAAAAACAGAGGACCATTTACATTAGTTTATTATGAAGCAAGTAGTAATGAGGAAGACGCCAGGGCACGCGAAAAGTATCTCAAGTCTGGGATGGGTAAGAGATATATTACAAATCGCCTCAAGCGTTTCCTGTCTCTAACGGGATGAAAAAATTTCTTGAAGAATTTAAGCAGTTTGCCATGCGAGGTAATGTGGTCGACCTGGCAATTGCAGTCGTGGTGGGTGGTGCCTTTGGTAAAATTGTCACTTCGCTCACGAACGACATTATCATGCCCGTGATTGGGTATATAACAGGAGGAATTGATTTTGGTGATTTACGGTGGACATTGAAAGAGTCAGTGAATGATGCTCCTGCAGTTACAGTACAGTATGGATTTTTCATAAACTCCATCATAACCTTTCTGATAGTCGCTTTTGTTATTTTTATTGTGATGAAAGCGATGAATGAAATTCAGAGACAAAAAGATTTAGTACTTGCTAAAACTCTTAAAAAGGCTCAAAAAGAAGAAGAAAAAATTGAAGAAGCCAAGCTTTCGAAACAGGAGGAGTTGCTTACTGAAATTCGAGATTTGCTTTCAAAAAAATAAATATTTTTCCTTTTAAACTTGTATTCTATTAATCATGAAAGCGACTGAAGTGCAAAGAGCCCTACGAGGGTATGCTTCAAAAGAACGGGCAAGAATCAATGCGTGGTTTTTTAAAACAGGGAAAGGTGAGTACGGAGAAGGTGATGAGTTTATCGGAGTTACGGTACCCCAAGCGCGAAAGGTTGCTACATTGTTTAGCAACCTTTCGTTCTCAGAACTGGAAAAACTACTTTCAAGTAAAAAACACGAACATCGCCTTACTGCACTTCTTATTCTTGTGCATTGTTATGCAAAAGCAGAAGTAAAGAAACAAAAAGAAATACTGCAGTTTTATCTCGACCATCTCGACCATATTAACAATTGGGATCTGGTAGATCTATCAGCACCCAAAATACTTGGAGTCCACTATTGTTTGTACGGTGGAGAAGAAAAACTGATACACCTTGCAAAGCAAAAAAATATTTGGAAAAAGAGAATTGGTATTGTCGCTACATACGCTTTTATCCGAGAAGGGCGGTTTGAACTCACGTTACAAATTTCTAAACTCCTGCTTAGCGATCAAGAAGATTTGTTGCATAAAGCAGTGGGCTGGATGTTACGTGAAGTAGGTAAAAAAGATAACAGGGTGCTGAAGTTGTTTCTTGCTGAATACTATGAAGAAATGCCCCGAACGACGTTGAGGTATGCTATTGAACGATTTCCAGAAATAGAGCGAAAAAAGTGGCTTAAAAGAGCCTTACGTTAAAAGTTGAAAGTTATAAAGTTGAAAGCATGCCCTGTACCGAGCTCCGCTCTGGTACGGGGTTCATAAGCCCGCATATGTGGGCTTTGCCCTAGCGGGGCTTTGCTCTGGTACTGGGGTGAAAGAAACAGCAACCTCTAAACGTAGTACACTGATGATATCGTGGCAGATTGTACTGGACAGACCGATGAGAAAATAATGATTCGTGTGAGCACTGAGCGCGAAGCTTTTGGGTGCATTGTTGACAGGTATGAAGAAAAATTACTTCGGTATCTCAGGCGGATTATGCCTGGACTTGGTGAAGAAGCATTTGATGTCTTGCAAGAAATTTTTATAAAAGCGTATGTCAATGCACAAGGGTTCGACACAACTCTTTCATTTTCTTCATGGATATATCGCATTGCTCATAATGAAGCTGTCAATTGGCTACGGAAGAAAAAAGCTCGACCGGAAACTATAGAACTAGGTGATGATGATTTTCAAACATTTACACAGAGTATGGAAATAGCACATGGTACACACGAGCGTGCACTTACCAAAGATGCCGTTACAAGAACTCTCTCTCATATGCCTGAAAAATACTACACTGTTCTTGTTTTACATTTTCTAGAAGGGAAAAGTTACGAGGAAATAAGTGACATTCTGACCATGCCAAGTGGAACAGTTGCAACACTTTTACATCGTGCAAAAAAACAATTTAGTAGTATTCATGAACAACACCATGATGAATGAGTCACACAAAGATATGGGAGCACCACACTTGAGTAAAAAGATTTTGGATTTGATTGAACAAAAGGGTTTGAGTCCAAAACCACGGTGGCACTTTTTTGTACGTGAGTGGGTGGTGTGGGGAATGGTGTGCGTGGCGTTGCTCGTCGGAAGCTTGGCAACAACACTCACAATATACATTGGTAATGCATCACGTTTTATGGAACGGCATATACTCTTTTCAGACCTGTTGTTCCTCTTTCGTTTGGTGCCGTTTCTGTGGTTGTTTCTCTTGTGTATAGCAATTTTTTATACGGTCTACGCACTTCGTGAGACTCGCCGTGGGTATAGGTGGAGCTCCTCATGGCTTGTTGCCGGTGCGGTGGGTGTAAGTATTTTGATTGGTTCAAGCGCACATGCATTAGGAATAGGTGAAGCGATTGACCGGTATCTGCTCACCGAAATGCCACTGTATAAACCACTTACAAATTTTCATCCGAAAATGTGGATGGATATGGAAAAGGGTGTTGTTGCAGGGACGGTTACGGAGGTTGAGAAAGAAACATTTATGATAAAAAAACTGGATGGTGAGATTCTCAAGATTATGGTTGTAAGTGAAAAGGATATGCACGCACTTCCAGAACTCCATGAGGGCATGCGGGTTCGAGTAGTTGGCACCACAACTATCGAGGGAGGTGAAAACGTATTTAAATCGACTGCAGTTGAGCCGTTCCGTGGACGTGGTGGCTCTTTGTTCAAGCGTGTTCGAATACCCCCACTTCCTGAAATGAAAGAAAGATAAGGTGCCGGACGTAGTAGTTGGAGCAATTATAAAAACTACTTAAAATATGAAAAAAATTACAACACTTGATGCTCGACTGCTTAGCTTTACCGCAGTTGCAGCAATTATTGGAGCTGGACTTGCAGGTGCGGTTGGAGTTTCTGCATTTTATGACACAAGCACTATAGGATTTCGTGGTCAGGTAAGTGCAGAAACGCGTGAAGCGTTCAATAGAGCACTTGAAGACGGTGATTATGAGTCATGGGTAGAAATAGCGACTACCCAGTGTAAACAAGAACTCACCGAAGAACGTTTTACAGCAATGTCGCAACGATATAACGAGCAGGTTGAACGACATGAGGCACTTGAGAACATTTTGGACGAAAACGATTTTGAAGCTTGGTCTGACTTTATATCTGAATCAGAAGATTGGGGAAGAGGGAAAATACGTGAAGTGGTAACAGAAGAAAATTTCCCCACGTTTGTTGCAATGCATGAGGCAATGGAAGCGGGTGATGTAGCACTCGCAAAAGAACTTCGCGAAAAACTGGGACTTGAAATCCGTGTTCGTACTGGTCAAGGATTACAAAATAGAGGGCACCATCGAGGAATGAGGGGCCTGAAATAAAGTTTTAAATTTTTCTGAAAAAATGGTACAAGAGAAATCTTGTACCATTTTTTTATCTACCTTTTTCTGAATTTTATAGTCCGTTTTTTACATCATGTTTTGACATAAAACCTAGGAATTGCAATGTGGAAAATATGTAGAAGTACCTCTGTGGCCTAGTGATACAATATATGTGACAAATTGCGCAATTTGGCTGCGTTTTTTAGCTGGTATATGTCGATGTCATCACGGTCTAATCACAGGAATCATCATACGGTTGTACTCAAACCAAGGGTTATCTCTGCGCCAGCATGCCGAAAAAATGGCTTACTGACTGGTAATAATACTATTGCTATATATTCTAAACCTAAGCCACCACCGAACACACCCCAAAAACTTTTCTTGACGCCCTCAAGGGATGCTCCTCGTACACGTGTGTCATCAGAATTTATTCCTGAGCACAGGTCACCTGCAAGTAGTCTGTTGGTTCGTTTTGGTATTGACAGCTATCTTGGTCGTATGGTGACACGAATTTTGATTTTCCTCATACTTTCTCAGCCTGTGTATGTAGCGATGGGAATGGAGCTTGAAGATACAGCAAGTATTTCTCCTTCTGAAACAACGAACGATATAGAAACTGAAGTCAGTGATGATGTGAACAGTGATGGAGTGGAAGATGCTACGGAGGTGGATGAACTCGAGGCACCAGAAGGGGATGTCTCTGACGGAGAACCTCTCGGTGTTGAGACACTGAATGTGACTCAAGGGACTAGTGATGATGGTGGTGTAGACACTGTTTCTGAAACCGGTGAAGGTTCTACTGCTGGTGATGCAGTAGAGGATGTTGATGACACCGACAAAAATGAGACCACTGCAGATGAGGACACATCTTTGTCTGATGAGCTTGAGGACGGTTTTGAAGAAGGTGCTACCGAGAACGAGGACACAGGTGATGTTGGAGCGGATGAAGAAAGCGACGTCGTTTCCGACGTCGACACAGAGTCTCTTGAAGACAGTGCATCATCGAGTGAAGAAGTAATTGACATAGAAGAGGTTCCTGTTGCACAAAACATGGAGAGTAAGTATGTATTTGGGGAGGGTGATTGCACTTTGGTGTCTGATGGAGAATTCTACTGTGTTGCTTCAGGTCCAGAACGACATGTATCCTCAGGTGATCCTCGAGTATATGCGGAAAAGGACAGAGAAGGTGACAAGGAGATTTTTTACTTTGATGGTGTTGAAGTGCATCGTATTACTAACAACAGCTACGATGACTTTGCCCCTGTGTTTGACGATGAAACGTTACGTATTGTTTGGCAGGCAATGCTGAATGATCGTTTGCAGATAATGGTGCATGAGGTACCTACCAACACCACACGACAACTTACCACAGCTCGCCAAAACAGCAGCAACCCGAGCATAGCGGGTGACACGGTAGTGTGGCAGGAATGGATTGGTACGAATTGGGAAATCATGATGACTGACATTGATGATATTGGGCAAGAATTTGAAATTGAACAGCTTACGGACAATATGGTGCATGACATGTTTCCTGCAGCATATGACGGACTTATTACATGGCAAAGTGAACGAGGGTCTTCGTGGGAGGTTGTGGTGTACGACATGAATACAGAGAAAAAACAGACCCTTGAGAAAAGTGAAGGAACCAAATATGAGAACCCCCGCTTCGTGCTTTTGTTTGATTCAAAACATGAAAACGGTGACGTGGAGACAATCGGGTATGACCTTGATACGGGAAAAATGACGGAACTTGGAACAAAAGCAAACCCTCAGCCGTTTGTACCGAAAACTCCGAAAGATGAAGTACCGGAAGCTATACCCCAAGGAACGAATTCGATAAGTACCAGTACCAAGGAAGATACTGATCCTGCTCCGGATCCTGTAATTGAGTAGTGTGTTGTATGAAGATGTCCAGTGTTCACAAACTATCCCATATATTCCAACACCTCATCAGGAGGCGTTTTGTGTTTCTCTTGGTGGCACTTCTGCTCGTGCTTATAGTTGTTTTTCATAACCCAATAGCGCAGTTTCTTGGTATCACTCGCGTAGAGGCTGCTGCCTACCAGATGCAGACGGGGTATTATGTGGGAAGTGGAGCTTCAAATGAGATTTCTGGTCTTGGATTTACTCCCGAGGTAGTAATACTGAAAGCCGATACTGTAGGAGGTACTGGAGCTATTATGAAAACTACCGGTATGCCAAAAAACAATGTGGCATACTTGGGTGTTGCAACGGCAGACAACACCACAGCTCAAATACAACTTACTCCAAATGGCTTCATAGTTACAGGTACGCTTTCCGACACGATTAACAACAGCTACACATGGGTGGCGTTTTCCGGTTCTGATTGCAGTACTGATGGACGACTGTGTGTGGGGAGTTATACAGGGGACGGTATCGCGACCAAGGCGATAGCAACAGGTTTTGACCCCGACTTGGTCGTAGTCAAGCAATCAACTGCAGTTTTAGCAAACTGGCGTTCAAGCGCAATGCCGAACAATTACGCTCAATTTTTTTCTGCGACTCTAGAAGACACGTCCGGGGTATATTTTACGACACTCGATGCAACAGGTTTTACTGTAGGAGCGACTAATAATGCTTCCGGGGGTACCTACTACTTCGTTGCATTTAAAGAAGTGGCGGGTGTTATCGATGTCGGTACTTATACCGGGAATACGAGCGATAACAGAAGCATTCCTGATGTCGGCTTCCGTCCTGACTGGCTGTTTACTAAAAATGCCAGTGTTGCGGTAGGAGCTGTGTACTCACTTAATGAATCCTACGGTGACAACTCAAGCTACTTTACAGACACAGCAAACCTCGTAAATGCAGTGCAGGCACTTGAGGCTGACGGGTTTCAGGTAGGTACCAGCAATACCGCAAACGGTAACACCAATACGCACTACTATGCCGCGTTCGGCGGAGCTATAGATCCCACTGCGCAAGGAACGTTTACTGCAGTTTCGGGTACGTATGTTGGGGACGGTAACGCGCGGGTTATTTCAAACCTTGGTTTTGAGCCAGATCTCGTCATTGTAAAAGCAAGTTCTACACAACAAGCGGTATTTTCGACAAGTATTATGGGAGGGGACTCAACAGCATACTTAGGAAGTGCAACTGCGAACTTTGCGGGAGGTATAACTACACTTTCCCCCAACGGCTTTACCATTGGTAATCATGCAACGGTCAACACTAATGGTGTCGAGTATGTCTGGACTGCGTATGGTAATGCATGGAACCCTGAGACTAACACAGGATCACAAGATTTTGTTATTGGTGCCTATTACGGAAATGGATTAGACAATAGAAACATTACTCGTTTGCCGTTTAGACCTGATTTACTTACGGTGAAGCGAAGTGGTGCTACGCAAGGTGTATGGCGCTCAAGTGAGCATGTTGGTGATGTGTCTAGTTATTTTCATGCACTTGCCGACGGAGCAAATCAAGTACAAATTCTGACTGACGATGGGTTTCAACTAGGCACCCTCGCGAACGTAAACGCTGCCGCTAACTTGTACTGGTATTTTGGTTTTGCCACGGGAACAAGCTTTGCGGTGGGTACGTACAGTGGTACTGGTGTAGCGCACAACATAGGAACAAGTTTTGAACCCGATCATGCATGGGTGAAACAAACAGGAGCTATACAGGGAGTACTGCGCACAGCAAGCACGACAGGTTCGACGTCGTTTCCGTTTTTAAATACAGCACTTGTGCAAAACGCGCTTACTGGTTTTTATGCAAACGGTTTTTCCGTAGGTACGGGCGCGGAGGCAAACACACTTGGAGCTAATAACTACCGATATGCAATATGGGCTGATACCACAAGCCTTGGCACCGCAACGTACGAAACACAAACAGGATATTATGTTGGTGATGGCGGGGTAAAGAACATAAGCGGGCTTGGATTTACTCCTGACATGGTGATTATTAAAGCGAATACCACCGCAGGTACGGGGGCAGTCTGGAAAACTGTAGCTATGCCCCAGAACAACACTGCTTACCTTGGGAGCGCGACTGCTGACAGTGCGGCAGGACTCATAGTATTAACCAGTGATGGATTTCGTGTCGTGGGAACTGGTGTCAATGATATAAACAACCGTTTTACATGGGTAGCTTTTAGTGGTTCTGAGTGTTCGTCGTCGGGGATTTTTTGTGTTGGACGATATACAGGAGATGGTGTTGCAACTAAGGCAGTTACCACAGGTTTCCAACCGGATTTAGTGTGGGTAAAGCAGTCAACCGCCGTCGTACCAACATGGAGATCAAGTTCAATGCCATTAAACTATGCGCAATATTTTTCGGCAACTGCACAAAATACAACAGGCACTTTTTTCACCACACTTGGTGCTACTGGGTTTACGGTAGGTGCGACGCACAACGTGAACGCGGGTGTATATTACTACGCGACGTTTAAAGAATCAGTAGGAGCAGTGGATGTCGGTACCTATACGGGGAATCCGAGCGACAACAGAAGCATTCCCGGTGTTGGCTTCCGCCCTGACTGGCTGTTTACCAAAAACGCCAACGTTGCAGTCGGTGCTGTCTATTCACTCAATGAATCCTACGGTGATAGTGCAAGCTATTTTGCAGATACAGCAAACCTCGTAAATGCAGTGCAGGCACTTGAGGCTGACGGGTTTCAGGTAGGTACCAGTAATACCGCAAACGGTAACACCAATACGCACTACTACGCCGCGTTCGGTGGGGCTACCGCACCCGTCGCAAACGGCACGTACCAGATGAATTCAGGTTCATATGTTGGTACGGGGAACGCATTGGTATTTTCTGATCTTGGTTTTGAACCGGATCTGATAATAGTTAAAGGGGACACTACGCAAGCAGGAGTATTTTCAACACGGATTATGGGAGGGAATTCGACGGCGTACCTTGATTCACCAAACATAAATTTTGCTGGAGGTATCACCTCTTTACAATCGGAAAGTTTTTCGATTGGTACCGATGCGACCGTAAACACTTCTGGGGTTACCTACTACTGGACAGCATTTGGAAATGCGTGGAATCCGGACACCAACTCCGGTGCAGCGGATTTTGTTATCGGCGCATACTACGGAAATG
>LCFC01000002.1:2068-73109 GCA_000998805.1 Parcubacteria group bacterium GW2011_GWA2_43_11 | reverse complement strand
TTCCCGTTTTTTTACAACCATATTGAATGTTTTATGAATAGTAGCTTGTAGTAGAGCCGTAGTATATCAAAAATAGCCTCCCATTTCTTTCTTTAACTCAACTTTTTATAGCCTCTTCCTTATTCTTGTACCACACTATATCCTTGTTTCGCTTCATCCACGTCATTTGGCGTTTTGCATATTTGCGAAGTTCGCGAACGACGCGCTCTTTCATCTCTGCTCTGGTAATTTCTCCGCGTATAAACTCTCCAACGACACGGTATTCGAGACCTATTTCGTTGATACGTTTCCATGACAGACCTAGCTCAGTGTGCATTTTCTTCGTTTCTGCAACGAGTCCTTTTTTAAATGTCGCGTCAAGGCGGGATTCTATTCGCTCCATTAGCACATCAAGTCCAGGATTGATACCTATCCACGTGACATCATAAAGTGATTTTTGTTTTGGGAGTTTTGGGACAGCCCCAAGCTCTGTTGCTATTTCTATAGCTCGCATGAGTCGGCGGGGATTTTTTGCTTCTATCGTTTTTGCACGTTTTGGATCAAGTTTTTTAAGTTGTACAAATAGTTCTTCTACATTTTTCTTTTGAAGCTCTTTTCTGAGTTGGATGTTCGGCTTCACAGAGGGGAACGATGTCCCGTATACAAGACTATCCACGTAAAAGGCAGTACCGCCAGCAACTATAGGTAGTTTGTTTCTCTTAGTCATAGAATCAATTGCTTTCTCGGCCTCACGCCGCCATTGCTCTACGGTGTACGTCCGCTTCGGACTCGCTACATCTATGCTGTAGTGGGGAACACCATTCATTTCTTTCTTGGTGACCTTCTCAGTCCCGATGTTAAGTCCACGGTATACTTGCCGAGAGTCAGCAGAAATAACCTCACCGTTGTACTTTTTCGCAAGTGCGATTGATAGACCAGTCTTTCCACTGGCAGTAGGGCCTATGACAACGATGAGTTTTTGTTTCTTTTTTCCTTGCATATTTGAAGTCTATCAAGATATTACTAGGGCACAAGTTGCTCGTCGTTGAGGGACAAAAGAGTAATAATTGTTGACTTATTTTTTTAACGTGGTAAAGTAACTATCGGAAGCTGTGTATCTTTTATTATTTTCCAACACAAAAAGGGGAATCATGAAGACAGTAAAATTGTTTTTTGCATGTATTACAAGCGTAGTACTTGCCCCAATAGAAGTACTTTCTCTCTGTGGGGGTAATTTTTCGTTTCATATGCTGTTAATTGCAGTGAAATGTAATTACAGTTCGCGAAGGGCATACATTACGAATGATCAGGAATGGTTGGATAAGAAATCAAGGATGTATCATCTGTAATTTAAGTTCTTCTGGAGAGCCTCACTGGGGCTCTCTTGTTTGTTTAGACCTGAAAATAGTGGAACCTGTGGGGGAGCTCTCAATCAAAATAGTATACTCCTTACAAAAAATGGAGCGTAACCCGAGAATTAGGCTTCGCTCCATTTCGACATACTTACCCGCATTATTTTTCGGTCAATTCGGCAATCATCCTTTTGAATCGCTTGACGTTATATCTCGCAGAGTCAAGAGTGTCATAACTGCGAGGGGTTAGACAGCTTTCTCTGTCAAGCTTCTCGTATTCTTTCACGGTCGCCTTGTTTATATTCAGTATTTTTTCAAGACGCTCCTTTGTTTGAACAGCAACTGCTCGATCGACATCTTTATTGCATCTAGGACAGAAAAAAGTATTGCCCTGGCCTAGTGAATTAGTGACATGGTTGTCGAACCAAAGTCCAGTTGCGCAGGCAGGGCATTGTAGGTATTTCTCATTTTCTTCGCACATCCGCCAACACCCATCAGGATATCCCATGCCGATTTCCATGTTGGGCGTGCAAACATGTCGGTATTGGATGCATACTCCCTCACGACGCCTGTCACAATCTTTAAATGCTTTCATTACTTTCCTCCACGTTTTTTGTCATTTTTGACCCTTCACAATCCTTTTCGGACTATATCAAGAGTGTTACTAAAATACAAACAATCTGGTGCTGTGTTCATATTTGGTTTTAGTATCGTTACTGTTTTGTAAAAGCCTTCTTATGAAGTTGGTACTATTTGGAAAGTTATAACAAAGTCCCGCGTAAAAAACTACGTGGGACTTCTATTAGTAAGGGGTTATCGAGATGGCTCAGCCTTTGCAATTGAAGATATGGGAATGTCCACCCACACTCCTGTTTCTGTTTTTGCAAGATAATTGTCACCTTCCTGTCTAAGGGTGCTGGATAATATATATATTTCCTCCCCGTCCATTGTTGTGATTATTCCAGTTCCACCAGCTAAGTGCGTGCGGATTACTTGTTGCGCAATAGTTCTAGTTTCCACTTTATCTCCTCCCATTCCTATTTTTTTGCAAGTGAAGCGACTCCTATTACATAACGTAACAAGAAAATTCGGTGATGTAAATAACACAAGGTGTAAAAAACGACATATTTTGACATACATGCATCACATATGTTTGTTTTGTGCCGGAGGGGATTGCCTTGGTCCAAGTCGCTAAGTTTTTTCGTCACGTAATCCTCAAAAACTAAGCGCTTGCGACCCCGTCTCGACTCCCTCGATTCGCAAAGCTTACTCGGGATGTCTCCGACTTTCAAGTCTCCACGCAAACAAAGAAGTTTGTTTGCTCCTCCGGCACAAATATAAAAAAGACAGGTTTGTGACCTGTCCTTTTTATATTTGTGCCGGAGGGGAGACTTGAACTCCCACACCTTTCGATACACGATTTTGAGTCGTGCGCGTCTACCATTCCGCCACTCCGGCATACATATCCCTTTTTTAGGACTTACACAAACGGATGCGACCAATTTTTCTTACGACTGAAAGGAGTTAGAAAAATGAAGTACTCCTTGTGGTGCAGTTCAAGGCGCCCAAGCAAAATGAAACGAGTTGTATGTACAATACTACGAGAGACATTTTGTGCAGGGCAACGATGAAATGCGACCAATTTTTGTTCGCCAAAGCGTTACAAAAATGAAGTACTCCTTGTGGTGCGCCGTTTGTGTAAAGTCCTACCCCATTAGAACACAGAATTATGTTCTATATGAGGATATTCCACAGTGTACAACATTTTATATTTAGAACAATTGCGCTACAATGTACCTATCGGGCTTTTACTTAGGGTGCAGCAGATTTTGCCCGTCGCACCTTTTTCACCATCACGTACAATGAGCGATATATTTCGCGATTCGATATTCTGGGTAGAAGTCGAACGCATAAAACCAAATCCGTATCAACCACGAAGAGAATTTGACCAAGCCAAGCTTACGGGTCTTGCTGATTCTATACGTATGTACGGGCTTCTCCAACCGCTTACCGTAACTCGTAATGAAATCACTCGTGAAGACGGGGGTATTTCTGTAGAGTACGAACTTATTGCCGGAGAACGGCGTCTACGGGCTTCCAAGATTGCAGGTCTATTGCAAGTACCAGTCATTATTCGTAGTGGGCAAGATACCGACCAGATGAAGCTCGAGCTTGCGATTATCGAAAACTTGCAACGCGAAGACCTCAATCCTGTAGATCGAGCGAAAGCATTTTTAAGACTACACAAAGAGTTTAGTTTTACGCATCTTGATATTGGGAAGAAGGTGGGGAAGAGTCGTGAGTATGTTTCAAACACACTTCGTTTACTTCTGCTTCCCGAAGCGATTCTCGGCTACCTAGCGGAAGGGCGTATGTCGGAAGGTCATACCCGTCCACTCCTGATGCTTAATGATAAACCAGACGAGCAGGGAGTCTTGGCAAAAGAGATTTTGCTTAAGAAGCTTACAGTTCGTGAATCAGAGGCACTTGCACGTCGTTCTGCACAAGAGAAAGTAACATCAAAACATAAAATTAATCCTGAAATTCTAGCGCTAGAGCGCAAACTTACTGAAAAACTCGGTACACGAGTTCAAATAGAACAACGTGAAGTTGGAGGCAAGTTGGTTATCAGTTTCTTTTCCGCAGAAGATCTTTCCGTACTCTTGAATACAATGCAACTTGAAAAATATGAGAATGCTACAAATCCTATTTTTAACGGTAACCCAAACGCACCAACTTCAGACCTTTTAAGAAAATATGACCACGAGCAAATGCAAGAGGTTCGTGAAAATGCTGAAATGACTGAGGATATGTATGATACTTCTACTGTGGAAGATGGAGAGCTTACCCCCTCAGGTATGAGTGTAGGTGACATACTAAATGGCACTTCAGACTTTTTTTCAGACAGAGAGGATGTCTCCAAGAATACGAAGTCTAATTCTGAGACTGTGCTCGAACGAGAGACTTCTGAGGCGGTTGTGGAAAATCTTATTCCAAAAATTCTTGCTGAGGCTGAAGAAAAACTTGTAACACAACCTGAAGTACAACGGCATATTGTTCCATCTCCAAATCGTCCGATACCTGAGCAGAGCGTAGAACCTAGGAAGAGCGGTATCCTAGATGTATTCGTGCCAAAACCAGCACCTGCACCAGTGGTGGAGTCGGCGCAAGAAGAAGACCCTGACCTCTACTCTATTCGAAACTTCAGCATTTAGGACAATTTGAAAGTTTTAAAGTTATAAAGTTCATAAGGTAAAAAGTGGCGAGCGAGCAAACGGCATTGTTAGCCCGAAGACGTACTGTGAACATAAAAAAAATCGAGTACTTCTACCCCCAATACCAGTCGGTACAGGGTAGACCTCTGTAGTGAAACTTGACGAAGTCGAGCCCACTATGGCTCGATGCTCGAAGTGCACCGTCAATTTCTACTACGGGGCTTTTAACATTCAACTTTCAACTTTTAACACCGCTAATACTTACCGTCTTTCTTTTGGTTTTTTGCTACCGCTTGATTTATATGCTTTCGTGCCATGGTTGTGCGTACGTACTCGAGCCATTTTTTGCTCGGACGAGCGTTCTTCTTCGTTTCTATTTGTACAATTTCACCGTTTCTAAGTTTAGTATCCAATGATACCAACTTTCCGTTGATACTGGCCCCTGCTGTATGGTCGCCTATTTCAGAATGTATTGCATACGCAAAATCAATTGGTGTAGAATCTACAGGAAGGTCTACGACATCGCCCTTGGGGGTAAATACAAAGATTCTGTGACTGAAAAAATCGTCGCTAATTTCTTGAAGGAATGTTTCCGATTTGGGAAGTTCATCAACATTGTGTGCAGTAGCAAGATCATCCACCCACTTGGGAGGTTTTGGTTGTGTCGCGCTACTTTGGGAGGCTGGGGCTGTTCGGAGGAGAGATGGAATAAGTTGTCGAAACCAGAGGTTGTTTTTTTTCTTTTCTCCACGGTCTAACAGTTCTCCTGATTCCTTGTAGGTAAGGTGGGAAGCAATACCATACTGGGCCTCAAGATGCATCTGTTCTGTACGAAATTGAATTTCAACCGGACCGGCCTCCTTAGTAACCACGGTTGTGTGGATAGAACGATAGCCGTTCGGTTTTGGGAATGCGATGTAATCTTTTATTTTTCCGGGGAGAGGATGCCATAGTGTATGGGCTACGCCGAGTGCTCGATAACAATCCTCAACCGTGTGCACAATTATTCTAATAGCGTGGAGATCATGAATTCTTTCAATATCATCATTCTTACGTTCAAGTTTTTTGTACAGTGAGTAGAGTCCTTTTACGCGCGATTCAGTTCTAAATCCTTTGACCCCATGCTCCGCGAGGTTGCGTTTGAGGGTGTTTCTCACTATCTCAAGTTGGGGTTCCTTCAAGAGCTTGCTCTCCTGCATGATGGTATTCATTTTTTCATATTCTTTGGGATAGACATATTTAAATGAAAGATCTTCAAGCTCACGCTTGAGCTCACCCATTCCTAATCTATCTGCAAGTGGTGCATATATAGTGAGTGTTTCAGATGCAATTCTTCCTTGTTTGTTTTTGGGAACAAATTCCAGTGTGCTGATATTGTGTCTGCGGTCCAAGAGCTTAATCAAAAGTACTCGAATATCTTTGCTCGTTGCAACAAAGAGGCGTCGAAGACTTTCTATGTGTCGAGCTGCTCCGCGGTATTTAAGCTCTCCAAGCTTTGTAACCCCCTTTACAAGAAAAAGTACCTCGTTCCCAAACTCAGCTTCTAACTGTTCTTCGGTCACGCCTACGTCCTCTATTGTGTCGTGGAGCAGTCCAGCCGCAACAGTTACAGCACCCATGTCTATTTCTGCGAGACCCATTGCTGTGGCGTAGAGGTGGTCGAAGTATGGCTCACCGGAATTTCGTTTGTGATCTTTATGTGCATGTTCTGCAAATGCGTACGCTTTACGTACCAAGGCTTTATCTGCCTCGGTAGGTTTGTTCATCACACTAATGAGGGCATCAACTGATTGAATCTCCTTTTCCTCATGTTTACTCATACTTGTACACTATGCGACATTTGTTCTTTCCAAGCAAGAATGGGACTTACCCAAACGCCGCATTTCGTTGTCAAACTTCACAAAATGTCGTTCATCCCGCCCGTGGCGGGACTCACTCCATTTTGTTCGTTTTCCTAGAAGTACGACGTTTGGGAAAGTCCTAGGTAAGTAATTGAAATAGTCTTTTATTACAAGGATAATTTTCCTTTCCGTATTGTTTTTTTGTGGATAAATAGGTAAGACAAAATACTCATTGTGGTGTATTGTGGTAGGTAAGTGGAACAAAGTGGTAAATGATAGTATCTCTTTGTTTTACGGAAAATATGTTTATACATCGCTCTAAATTACATACCGTTTCAAAAGTACGTTGTGCGGAAGAAACAGTTTGCAGTAAGGAGTACTTGTTTATAAGCTAATACATTTCGCATGCTCATCGGAGAATACAGACATACTCTAGATGAGAAGCGAAGGATTGCGCTTCCGGCTAAATTTCGTCGTGCGCTTGGGAAAAAAGTTATCATCACGCGCGGACTCGACTCATGCCTTTTTGTCTTTAGTCAGACAGAATGGCGCTCAATAGTCGAGAAACTTAAAGCACTCTCAATGGGTCAGGCTGATTCACGTGCGTTTGCTAGATACTTCTTTGCAGGTGCTGCGGAATTGGATATAGACCAGTTAGGAAGAATTCTTATTCCTTCAGAGCTTGCCACACATGCAAAACTAGATACCAAGGCTGTACTCATAGGGGTACATGATCGTTGTGAGGTATGGAGTGAGGATGCGTGGGATGTCTACCAAACGTCTGTTGAGAAGGAGGCTGATAGAGTTGCAGAAGCGTTGGGTGCAATAGGTGTGTTGTAGGTATGGAAAAACAAAGCAAGAAAAACCAACAAGCAACTACCGTGCACATACCTGTTCTTTTACAAAACGTCATTACTGTACTTGCTGTCAAACCTACTGATACGGTAGTGGATGGCACATTGGGTGGTGGTGGACATGCTACACACATTCTAGAAAAGCTTGGACCAAATGGAATGTACCTCGGGATTGATGCAGATGATACTGCGCTCACACGGGTACGAAAGCTACTTGGAAGAGATAAGCGAATGCACTTTGCCTTGGGTAATTTTAGAACGATGGACACGTTGATACAGGAAGCAGGCATAAACCAAGTGCATAAAATTCTTCTTGACCTTGGGCTTTCTTCTGACCAGCTCGAAACACAAAGTGGACGAGGTTTCAGCTTCATGGTGGATGAACCGCTCAAGATGACATTTGCACATGCTAGAGATCTACACACCTTGACCGCATGGCATGTGGTCAATGAATGGAGTGAGGAGTCACTTGCCGACATTATTTTTGGTTTTGGGGAAGAAAAAAGGTCACGACGTATTGCTCGAGCTATCGTAGAGGCACGTCAGACAAAAAGCATTGAAACCAGTAAGGAGCTTGCAGCTATAGTAGAACAAGCAACACCTCGAAGGAGTGGTGCACATCCCGCGACACGCACCTTTCAAGCTATACGTATCGCAGTAAATGACGAACTTGGCGCACTCGGGGAAGTTCTCAGTAAAAGTTTAAAGATTTTGGCTCCCGGTGGACGTATTGCGATAATCTCATTTCACAGTTTAGAAGATAGAATTGTGAAGCGTGCATTTATCGAGTGGGAGAAAGAGGGCTTAGGGGAACGAATAACTAAACGTCCCATAGTGCCAAGTAGGAAGGAGTGTATTGAAAATCGCCGGTCACGAAGTGCAAAATTACGGTGTTTTATGAAAGCTGAGTAGAAAAGTGACGTTATATCAATAAATATTTATCTATTAAAAAATATCATGGGAACAGTATCATTTAAAAATATTCATGTGCGGATAGAGTCCTGTATCTCATGGCTGGAGTGGAGTTTGCTTGCTCTTGCACTCCTTCTCTATGTTTATTTTATTGCGATGACGGTTATTCAAGTTGTGTTACGACAAGAACTGCTTGTTTCTGTGCAGGAAGCAGAGACGCGAGTAAGTAATCTTGAGGCTTCATACATTGAGGGTTCAAGCGTACTTTCTCAAGATACAGCAGCTAGTTTGGGACTTGTGGAAGTGCCTACCGCGTCCTATGTCACTGTGGCTCGCGAAGGCCATGATCGATTAACTAGAAATCAGTAAGGCGTTTGATTTTATGCGTACGCAACTATTAATTCGCATACGAATCCTCGTTGTAGGTATTGTTATCTTTGCATGTATTATCATCGTCCGATTATATATATTGCAGGTTGCTCATGGGCAGAGCTATAGAGCTGAAGCTAACAATCAATACGTACGTTCTTCACGTGATATTTTTGATAGAGGTTCAATTTTCTTCACCTTGCGAAATGGTGAGCGTATTGCAGCAGCTTCGCTCAAGAGTGGGTATATGTTGGCTTTAAATCCTAATCAGATAGAGGATGCACAACATGTGTATGATACCTTGCGGAAACACATGGATATTGATAAAGAGCTTTTTTTTGCGCGTGCGGGAAAAACAGAGGACCCATACGAAGAAATGGCTCGACATGTTACTCCGGAAGCCGCTGAACTGATAGAGAAAGAAGATTTGAAAGGCGTTCAACTTTTCCGTGAGCAATGGAGGTACTACCCAGGCGGATCCATGGCGAGTCTCGTACTGGGCTTTGTAGGATTTGGCGAAGACGGCATTACTCAAAAAGGGCAGTATGGACTTGAGCGCTATTGGGAGTCTGTACTTGAACGACAAACGGATAGATTGTATGTCAACTTTTTTGCCGAGATTTTTACGAATGCGCGTGAAGCGTTTTCGTCTGAAGAGACCCCGCGTGTGGGAAGTGTGGTGACCAGTATTGAGCCTGCGGTACAACAAGCACTTGATAGAGTATTACTCAAAACACAAGACGAGTGGGGGGCAAAACAGCTTGCGGGTATAATCATGGACCCCAAGACAGGAGCAATATATGCAATGAGTGCGCTTCCATCATTTGATTCAAATCTGTACTCTGAGGAAAAAGATGCACGCGTTTTTCGCAATCCGTTTGTTGAGGACGTGTACGAGATGGGTTCGATTATTAAACCTATTGCTATGGCCATAGGTCTTGATGAGGGGGCAGTCACTCAAGATACAACGTACAACGATACGGGAAACATTACGGTTGATGGGTACAAAATTAGCAACTACGATGGGGGAGCGCGTGGTGTGGTGCCTATGCAGGAGGTGTTAAATCAATCCCTCAATCTCGGTATGTCGTTTGTGGCCGACAAGGTGGGTGGCAAGGTGCTCGGTGAGCGTATGAAAGCGTTTGGTTTTGGTGAAGAGACCGGTATAGATATTCCGTTCGAGGCGCGAGGACTCATTAACAATCTCGACAGTCCCCGTAGAGTAGAGTATGCGACTGCCGCGTTCGGACAAGGTATAGCACTTACACCTATCGCAACAGTGCGAGCGCTTGCCGCCCTTGGTAATGGTGGGTATCTGGTTACACCTCATTTTGTTACACACATTCAGTATGAAAACGGTGCTGAAGCGTCTGTAGCTCCGGATGATCATGTACAGGTCATTTCAGAAGATACGTCTCGTGAAATAACACAAATGCTTGTTAATGTGGTAGATGATGCGCTACGAGGGGGCACTGTTGCGAAAGAGCACTACGCCATAGCAGCTAAAACAGGTACAGCACAGATGGCGCATGATGGTGAACGTGGGTATTATGATGACAGATATCTTCATTCTTTCTTTGGGTACTTCCCAGCGTATGAACCAAGGTTTATTATTTTCTTGTATCATTTGGAACCGCAAGGAGCCAGATACGCCTCTGAAACTCTAACCGCGCCTTTTATGGAACTTGTCGACTTTTTGATTAACTACTATGATATACCACCAGATAGATAAGCCAGGACTTACGGAAACGGTGTACTTCATCGTTGCCCGTCACAAAATATCTCTCGTAGTATTATTCATACAACTCGTTCTATTTTGTTCGGGCGCCTTGAATTTCACCCGTTTGCGTAAGTCCTAGAAGATATTATTTATCAGTAAAAGCAATTGAAAGTCATTTTGTGTATGAAGGAAACGATTAAAAAAGGTATTGTCGCAATTCTGATATGGGAAGCAAAAAGGGTCGTGCGAAAGTTTAAGCCGAAGATAATTACAGTGACGGGAAGTGTGGGCAAGACAGGGACGAAAGACGCGGTATATACGATACTTTCTCAGACGGAACATGCACGAAAAAGTGAAAAAAGTTTTAATAGTGAAATAGGTGTTCCTCTGACTGTGTTGGGACTGCCAAATGCATGGTCAAGCATGATGGGTTGGATAGAAAACATTGGTGAAGGATTTATTTTACCGTGGAGGCATAACGCATACCCCGACTGGCTGGTATTGGAAATAGGTGTAGATAGACCAGGGGATATTCAGAGACTGTCATGGCTCAATTCTGATGTGGTTATATTTACGCAATTTCCCGATGTCCCAGTGCACGTAGAGTATTTCGCATCACCGGAAGATGTACGAAAAGAAAAATGCAAACTTAAAGACACCCTCAAGCCTGAGGGGACGCTTATTATAAATGCAGACGATTCTAAAATGAGTTCCGAAGAAGTGCGTGAGGGGCAGCATAGGTTATCGTATGGGTTTTCTGAGCATGCCACAGTGCGTGGGTACGACTACATGATTATGTATGAAGAGGGAAAGCCTGTGGGTATTTCTTTTACTGCACAATTTCAAGAAAAAAAAGCTCAAGTCAACCTTGATGGTGTGTTAGGGAGACATCATGTATACCCACTACTTGCAGCATTGACGGTGATTATTTCTGAGGGTAAAGCCTTTGAGAAGTCAGCACTTGATTTGAGTAACCATATTTTAGCGCCAGGGAGAATGCGACTTCTTCAGGGCATGAAAGGGTCAACGATTGTGGATGATACCTACAATAGCTCACCTGTAGCGGTACGAGCAGGACTCGAAGCACTTACGACACTTCAGGTAAAAGGTAAGAAGATAGTAGTATTGGGTGACATGCTAGAGCTCGGAGATTTCTCTGTTCAGGAGCACAAGATGATAGGTGAGTTGGTAGCAACAGAGGCAGATGTGTTCGTGGCAGTAGGTGTGCGTATGCTAGGAGCTGCTGAACTTGTACAAGCGACCAAGGCGCGATGTACCAGTGTTATGGCATTTAAAACAAGTGAAGAAGCAATCAAAACGCTTCAGGAAATAATTGCTGAAGATGATGTGGTGTTTGTGAAGGGAAGTCAGGGAATGCGTATGGAACGTATAGTTGAGAATATTATGCTTGAATCACCCTCAGCGATAAATCTTCTCGTGCGTCAGGATTCGCACTGGAAGAATATTAAATAGAGCCTTGAGTAGGGAGTGGGGTGTAGGGAGTAGCTAGTTCTGAGTAATGAGTCCGAGTTTACCCTGTACCACAAACGAGTAGCGAAACATAATATGGAATTACCACTTGATAGTATTATATTCACTATGACCTTCAGCTTTGGAGTATGTATCAATAAAATTTTGTAAAACTATGGATTTGTTTTATCAGCATTTTCCTGTAACATAGAATAAAATTATGGACTATTCTGGAACTGTTGAGAAAATAAAAAATAGTATTGCCTTGGTTCTTACAGTGAACCCACAAGGCAATATTACAAGTAAGGGTAGTGGTTTTGTTTATATGAAAAAAGGTCTTTTGGTGACCTGTAATCATGTTGTAGCAAACAACGATGGTTTAAAGATAAGACTTGATGATACTGCCGAATTTTTTGATGCGAAGGTTGCAATAAGAGATGAGGAACATGATTTAGCCTTGCTTAAGTATGATGAAAATTTAGCACCAACTAGTATCCCTTTATTAAAAGTTGACATAAAAAGTATTAAAGAAGGTGTGTCTGTACTATTTGCAGGTTACCCATTAAGTTTATTTAACTTAACAACCCATCAGGGTATTCTTTCTGGAATAATTACAGATGCTACAGGTGTTGTTACTTACTTAATTGACGGTACAGTAAATTCAGGCAATAGTGGTTGCCCTTTGATGGATGCAAATGGTGCGGTTATTGGTGTTGTAAATGCCAAAAGAAGAGAAAGGTCTGACTTACTTTCAAAAGTGGAAGCTTTACAGATTGGCGCATTATCCTTGCATGGTATTGACCTTGTCGAACTTCATCAGGCACTGATTAGTAATGTTCAGTTAGGTATGGGTTATGCTGTCCCATGTTCGTACATTCCTTCTTATAAAGATGGCGCTGAACCACCAAAATTGAATAAAAGTGAACAAAAGGTCAAGCAAGAAAGAAAGAAAAAATAATTATGGAAAAATATATTTTTAAGTCAACAGGTCAATATCTTGGATTCGTCAGAAACGATTATGTTTTTTCACGTGATAATCTTTATTTAGGTTGGGTTGAAGGTGATATTGTTTGGGATATTGGGGGTAATTTTAGGGGTAAACTAATCCAATTAGCTGACTATTGGTATATATTAAGAAATCCCTTTACCATTAATCCGATTCCTAAAATTCCTAAACCCATACCGCCTTCTAGTCCACTTCCTAAACCACCTGTAAACATTCCTGCTATTTCTTTGCCTATTGGTTTTCAAGATGGCTTTTAGAGTACAAAATCTGAAAAAAACAATCATGAAGTGGAAATCCGTTATTTGATTTGAAATCTTAAAAAAGAATCAAGTTTGTATTAGATATATTGGGTTTAACTCAATTGTGGTTGGTATAATTTTCCTAAGTATTTTAGGACACTTCGTTTCTAAAATACTAAGTGCTCTTCGACACCTCGCCTCGGCTATTTTCTGCTCTAGGAAAGAGCAGAAAATATGCTCCGACCTCACAAAAGGTACGAAAGCAAAGCAGTTTGTTTTCTAGAACAAAACACACTGCTTGCTCGCAGTGTGTTTTGTTCTAACCTTTGTGACCCTACAGAGAATCGAACTCTGATTACCGCCTTGAGAAGGCGATGTCCTAACCGTTAGACGATAGGGCCAATATTCAACTGTGATAATACCATTTCGTTCGATTCTTTCAAACTCCGTCCGCCTTACAGGTGCAGTACACTTTTTGGATACTTTTTGTCCGCCATCTGGCGGATCTAAATTACATCAAAGGTTTTGTGGAATGGATCTCATTCCGTTCACTTCTCGAAGGCGATGTCCTAACCGTTTCCTCCCGCAGGAGGATCCGCCCGCTGGCGGAAGACGATAGGGCCATTGCAAGCGATTGTACTATGAATATTCTGAAAAATAAAGGTCTTTTATATTTTGTAATCAGACTCGTAACAAAACACCGATTGCTTGCAATCGGTTATTTTGTATCCTTTGTTTACGTTTGACGAGAAATCCATGTATATAAAAAACGTACAGCATCAAGTGTCGCTTGGTGCTGTTCTATATTGATTGGGATACTTAGATTCAAACCCTCACTCAACTTTCATTCTTTTTGTTTTACAATATAAATAATTCTGTCTGTAGGCGATCAAATAAAATACACTGGAATAATTTATAAGTCTAATACAATCACTATGAACAAAGTTACTCATTTTGAAATTGTTGCCATAGATCTTAAACGAGCTATGGATTTCTACACAAAAGTTTTTGATTGGAGGTTTGAGAAATGGGAAGATCCAGATATGGATATGGAATATTGGATGGTTATGACCGTACCCCCCAAAACCCCAGGAGCAATAAACGGTGGCTTACGGAAAGAGATGGGTACCGATACAAAAGAGCGTACCAAAAGTGTCAACGGATTTGTGTGTACAGTGGAGGTTGCCTCACTTGATGATATTTTGAAAAAAGTTGAAGCTCATGGAGGTGAAATTTTGATGCCAAAAATGCACATGGCTAAAGTGGGACATTTTGCTTCATGCCTTGATTCTGAAGGAAATGTGTTCAGCATAATGGAACCGGAAAAATAAGTACTAAACACATATTGTCTTTTTACAGACGTCTTTGTTAGACAGAGGGTTATTTAAACATATCTACATTTTTGTGGAATAAAAAAGCCCTTGGTTTATGAGAGACACATATCCATTTCTAAATCCGCCACATGTGTTTGCACATTACCGTGATACATCATTAGTTTTGTTGAGATATTGAACACGACTGTGTACAGTTGGTTTTCCTTTTGTAATAGAGTTTTTTAATTTCAAGGAACTTTTGTACTATGTTAATGGAGATCCCCATTTACGTACTCTACAGTTTTCAATATTTCTAACTGTGGTATCGTGGGATAAGAATCCAAAATTACAGCCCTCGTGTATTTTACTGAGGGTTGAAACAACAATGAAAAGGAGGTGCCTTGTGAGTATTGGTAACTGGGAAGAAGATGAAAAATTTTCTGAGTTATTTGATCCAAAATTTGCGCACAAGCATTACAAAAACCCGGAAGGGTATTTGTCCCAAGTGGTAGCTATTATCGAAAGAAATGCTGTGTGTGAGAAGTGTGGCAAAAAAGAGATGAAGGTGGTGTCTGTTACGGAAAAAAGTATGGTATGCAAGTCTTGTGGCTATACGCCTCAATAATATATAGGTTCTGTAAGGAGGTAGTAATGCCTGAAATCGTTCTTTTAATCGTGAATGGAAAAGAATATGTTGAATTGCCACTCTCATTTTTCAATGAGTGTCAGGGCGGGGTGCCGTTTGTTGGAATGAAGTTCTGTGTTATCACGACATGCAAATCAGAACATTCAGCCAGTAAGGGCTATGGCCCAAACCTCAATGTGACCGAGGTTGTACACGGAAGGTTTCGTAATATCATCCCTCCTGAAGTGAAAGATACATTTGAACGTATTCTCGACAAGGAAGGATATTTGGTGAATGCAAAAACTTTTGATACTGAGATATCTGACTGAAATTTTGCAGTCACAGTACTTTCACAAAAAGACCTTGCAGTTGTGCAAGGTCTTAATCTTTCTTTCGGTATGTTAGCTACAAAACCGCCTCTGCTGGCGCTTTTCTGAGGTAAGGGAGAAGATTTAGTTTTTTTGATGCAAATGTTATACACTTTATGTCTATCATAAAGGTATGACTTTTTTGTTTTAAATATATATGCTTTCCAAAAACTTTGAAGAATTTTTACTCAACCTCCGCAACAACACTCCAAACAAACGGTTGCATGATTCAGAGGGACCTTTTTTTGTCACGAATACCATTACCAAGCGAGCTGGTTCTCTCTACGAACGACTTCGGTATACTCTTGATTATCAGGATGAGAACTCTGTACGAAGAAATGCTATTGAGAGAATACTCCGTCGAGTTGATGTTTTTGAAACAAGTAACAATGTTCCTCGGGCACTTCTGACGGAACTGGTGCAAGGAGATTATATACAAAACAACACACTACCAGAATCAGTAACAGTCGACATTCAATCAATAATAAACAGATACAGATTTCTTGGTCAGAAGTTATCACACTCTGATTCGCATTCACTTTGGACACATGCAGCTACGGAGATAGAACAGTTTCTTTTTCCAACATTTCAGAAGAATGAAATCTTTACTGCGTTATATAAAACGGTTCTTTCATATATGGCTCCACGAGAAGAAGGTATTGTGACTGATGAAGAGTTCGAAACACAAGTTTTTATAGCTTGTCGGCGAATGTTTTTACACGATAATGCTGAAGAAATTCGTTTTGAACTTTGGAAATCTATGGAACCAAACTGGTTTGTAGCGGAGTATAGTGATGAAAACACAGAAAGAATAGCATCAAACTATTCTCGGCAAATGCAACATATAGATGCGCAACTAGATTCTGATATACATATAAAAATTGAAAGTAGGCTACATAATGAGTCCATATACGCGTCACTGTTGCAAGATATTGTTCGACAATATGGTATGGATACGGCTCAAATAGTTAAAAATGACTCATTGTTCGAAGAAAAGATACGATCAAAACTCCAGGGTGTGTATCAATCTCACAAAGCGATAATACAGAGGAGTGCTCTGCAGGCGATTGTATACGTACTCATTACGAAAGTGTGTATTGGACTGGCTATAGAATTACCGTTTGAAATATTTGTACTCAATGAAGTCCACTTCATACCACTTACTATTAATATACTGTTTTTTCCGATCCTCCTTTTCTTTATGGTAAAAATCATTACCTATCCTGATAGTGAAAATACAGATCACCTTGTCCAAGGTATGAACAAATTTTTACACACCACTCAATTAAAACGTGTTCTTATACCCGTCACTTCTAAGAGTGGGGCACAAAAGTTTTCATTTATACTGTTTTATGTCGTTTTAAGTCTATTTTCTTTTGGGATCATTGTTACGGCTCTACAGTATTTACACTTTAATATTACCAGTATTCTTTTGTTCTTGTTCTTTTTGGTGATAGTAAGTTATTTTGGTTTTCGTATACGTTTTAAATCCAGAGAGTGGACGTATAGTAAAGAAGATGATTCAACCACCGGTTTATTTTGGTACTTAGTTACCATGCCGATTTTGCAAACTGGTAAATGGATCTCTTTGAAACTCTCATCAATAAATGTTTTTGTATTCTTTATGGACTTTGTACTTGAGACGCCATTTAAAATACTCCTGGGTTCCTTTGACGGATTTGTTTCATTTGCAAAAGAAATACGCAGAGATTCATTTTAAGGAAAGATTCGGTGGTAGTCGTACTGGTGCTTATCTAGATAGTAAGTATAAAAAACCGCCCCCGCAGGTGATTTGCGGGGGTTAAGGAGAAATATCATCTAATGAAGTAGACTTCATACGGACCAGTCTCATTATTTTTTGGATCAAAGTCGAGAAGGACTGTGGTGAATTCAGGGTTTTGAATCACTTCAGTAAGATCAGCCCATGCATACTCGATAACCTTACACATTTCTGGTGAGTATGCTAGAGCGATTGGCAGATACTTATTTGCATTTTCTAGATTCGTGAATGCTAATATACATCCATTGTGTACAGAGAAGGTTTCCTCCTCTTGATCCCAAATTGTGCATACTTTTGCTGGTGCTTTTTTACAAGGCTTTTCAGAAAGAGGAATCCCTGGAGCCAAAGGGCTAAATTCATATTCCATAACGGTAACTCCTTGCGAATAAAAGTTTTAAAGTATAGTTTCTAATTCATTTATACCATACGTGTGTAGGAGATGTTACAAGTTTATGATTTAAATAAAAACACAAACACCCCACAGTGCGGGGGTGTTGTCTTGAGAGATGATGGTGTGTGAGAAATGTACTACTCACCACGTACTATGGTCTCAACGAAAGGTTGTTTGGGTGGGTTTAGAAGGGTAGACCAAAATTCTAAAAACCCTTCTCTGGCTGCATGCAAAACATGACGCAGTGCTATTCGAGGGGGATTTGGCCATTCTCTTTTATATACGACACACCCAAGTTCTCTACACTTATTAAGTATGTTTGAACACATATCACTGTCAACATAAATTATTCTGTTGACGAGGTCGGTGCGATAAGTACCCTCCATTACTTCGTGGTAATAGGAAAAACCGAGTGAGTAACGTATACAACCGAGTTGTTCGAGTGATAAAGGACCTATGCGATATTGAGCATTTTGGGCTCCCTCACCATTTTCCTCATGTTCACCTGAGAATTTCCCAACACACTCGGTTGCGTAAAACAAGCAAACGCATGTGTTGCAGGTGTGGTTAAACTGCTCTCTGTTTTTTCTATCGAAGGGATTATATTTTGGGTGAACGGGACATCTTTCTGTTGTGTCGTTCATGATCATCTCCTTTGTTGAGGTAACATAGAATGGATCGATTTCTGACGCAAGAATACCACATATATTTCTAATTTCAAAATTATCATGGTTATTACAGATGTACACTTATCCTCAAAAAACGACAACCGCAAGCAACTGAATAGTTGCTTGCGGTCGTGTGAAAGATCATTGAGGTTAGTGCAGAAACGCACCCTCTTCAACTTCGGTATTAAGAAGCAATACCATTTCCTCAAGTTCTTCTTCCTGACAGCTGGGGCAGTGACACGCATTGGTTAAGTTGTGGAATCCTGAGATCTTGAAACGAAAGGGTTGAGCGCATACAAAACACCTCCCTCCCTGTTGTTTAAAGGGTTGATACAACAAATCAAAGTTTGTCATAAAGCACCTCCTCAATGGAATGTTGTGATTTATTCTATGGCACAAGATACATTGATATATCTTTTTCGTCAATGAGTTACGAAATTGAGATTACAGTGATGTTGTGACAAACAAAACAGGGCGTCAATTAAATAAACACGACGCCCTGTAATATCCACTATTCATTTTTGTGTTCACTACATTTGCAACCACCAGCATCTCCTTGACAACTGCCACCGCAGCTTCTGGCGAACGCTGACGTATCGAAGAACGGTGAGTATATTTCGAAGCGAAAACCCTCATTAATTCTGAGCAGTTGTTCTGCAATCAAATGCTCTTTCTTATCAGCACCTGATGCGTAGTATGCAATCTGTGCGTCTAATTCTTTGTGAGTAAAGTTCTTCAATCGAAGTGTATATTCCTCGGCAACATATTTTTTTGCGGCCGAAATATACCTTGTCGTGAAATCCGTAAGATTTTCTACTGCCTCCTTCTCTTCAGGTTGAAGAGTAAGTAATAATGAGTCGTACAAATCTTTGGCAAATCCCTCAATGTTTTCAAATTTATCTGTAAATTCACCCTTAAGGATAAGAATTAAAGATATTTTCTTTCTTTTTGTCATAGCAGACCTCCGTTGTATTTTTGAGTATTTTTGAGAACAATTTCTAACAGTTTCTGAAAAGTACTGTACCTTCTTTTGCAGGAATGTCAATAAAATTATATAATATGTACTTTATTCTTCCTGTTGAAAACTTTTTGACACAGTGAAAGTTTTGTATATACTTGTAATCAGGTCTGTTCCCTCGGTTATCGATGATCTTTGGGACTGTGATCTTTATTCATGTTTTTGCGCATGCTTGCGCTCTCCTTCCTCGTTGTGAATCACCGGCTGCCTGCAGTCGGTGATTTCTCTTATGCATACCTTTAGGTGACTAACCATCTTTGCATCACTATTGATTTATAGTATTCTCAATATAGAAAAAATAGTTCAACCTTCAAATCAAAACATTAAGCTAGGGAGGTGCTTCCATGTGTCAAAACAGGATGTTTGATTCACCATACGATTTGCTCCTAAAACGATATCCCTTTGTACTTGATACGGTGTACTGTAGTTGTCTGATAAGTTTTTTTCAGGCAGTTAAATTTCAGGAAGAAGCAACGCGAATATATGTATGCAAAATTCGTGAAGAAGATGACCTTGAACGAATTCGAGACATCGGCTCAACATGGAGAAAAACCCAAGTTCTTCATTGGAGAGGAGTTGAATACTGTCGAGATTCAGAAGAATTCTGTGAATTGATTGGTTGTGCCTTCAGGTCAGCTAATCTCCATCCAGAGTTTCAAAATGTGTTACTTGCCTCTGGTCATCAATTTCTAGACAGAATTGCCCGACCAAGTGACCCCTTGCAGACAGTTTTAACTAAAGCTGAAGCAATCAGACATTTTTTAGAAATCAAAAGTTTATTGGTAGAGTTCAATCATCGCACACCGACGAACTCATACTCGCAAACTTCGCTATTGCAGTAAATTTTTGGGACTGCCTGTTTCCACAGTAAGTTTTACATAGCAACCCCCGCCACTAACACCGTGGCGGGTAATTTGAATGTAAAAACATCTTTATTAATGGGCAAAGAAACCCCTTGCCTCATTACCTGGTTGGTTTCCTTAACATGCGTTTCTCCAAAGTATGTGTTTTTTACAATCCTTTTTTGAATGAATAGAACAGACTTTAAAAGAATTCCTGGTCAAGTTAAAAAATTGCTTAAAATATATACTTTTTACGAGCCAGATTGGTCTATGACTATACAAATCTGAAAATTGGTATACTATAACACCATAAGAAGTAGGTATAGGGAAGTAATGGTACATACTCACATACGTCTTTGTATGTAGTACAGCACACATGGATCACCTTCCTAATTGTTATTAGACGTAAAATAAATATATTATGAATGCTAAATCATTATTGGTGGCCACATTTTTGTCTGTTGTAGTACTACTTACAGCAGTCAGTGTAGCTCCACAAGCCGACGCAGCACAAACGTATGCGTACTCAGAGGCATACAGCTACTCTGGTTACCCTGGGAATTCACTCTACGGGAGGATGCATAACCCGTACTTTTTCTATAAGTGGGGGAATCATTCTTTTGGGAGTATTGAAGAAGCAATCAATTTTGCACGTGACAACATGTATAAGTCTATACACAAACATGGTAAAAAGATTACTTGGATAGAAACAGGAAAAAGAAACTCTACAGTAGATGTTGATGTCACAACTCGTCCTGCAACTGGAATAGATGAGGATAGTGTCACACTCCGTGGAACTGTTGATCTTAATGACGAGGAGGATGCTCTTGTGTGGTTTGAGTATGGAACTCGTCCTTCTAACCTGAGTGAGAGAACCAGTAAAACAACAATCGATGAAGACGATGATGAGGATTTCTCTAAAACAGTCTCTAATCTAGATTCTGATACACGATATTACTTTCGAGCTGTGATAGAAAATGGTAACGATCGCGAATACGGATCAATGCTCAGTTTCTTAACTGAAGATGATGATGATGATGACGACAGTGATTCAGAAGAATATACTCCTGAAGCTAAAACTCTTACTGCAAATAGTATTGACGAAGACTCTGCGAACATACGAGGCAGTGTTGACATGAATGACTTTACGAATGGAACAGTATTCTTCGTTTATGGTGAAGACGAAGATATGGTGGATGGTGTCGATGATGAGGACACGTTTGGAGATATCGACGAGGATGGAGAAGATCTTGCTACATTCCGTGTTGATTCAGACTTAGACAAGAGTGGTACCTATATAGGTGAGTTGCGGGGGCTTGATAGTGATACTGTTTACTATTACCGAATTGGTGTCGAGTATGAAGATGAGGATGATAACAAAACACTTGAACTTGGATCAGTACGAAACTTTAGGACTGACTAATAAAACGTTACAAAATGAAAAAAGAAAAGGGACTTTGTGTTGTCCCTTTTCTTTTTGTTGTACTACTAAAAAGTAAATTTGTCTGCGAACTGCCCAATAAATGGCAATGGTTCTTTTTTTTCGTGAAGTACATTTATGATACCTATAAAAAAAAGTATAACCAGACCGAACTGAAGTAAGATTCCAATAAATGGCAGTGGTGATATTGAAATAATATTTGTTATAACTGCACTCAGAAACAAAACGAATCCTTGCTTCACGTGATATTTAACAAAAACGTCGTCTTTTGCTTCTGTTAAAAGTGGTACGAAAAAGAGAAGATACGCAATAATTGCCAAACCAACATGCTTTTCTTTTTCGGGTCTGAACTCTTTTTTTGCCTCTGTTTCAATTGACTCTTGTATTTGATTTTCCATATATGTATAGATTAATACAGCTTAATATTCATGTGCAAGTATCATATACAGCATAAAAATATCCTGTTCTGCGGTATACTAACTTGATGCAACAAGTACGAACCTTTGTAATCGACAATCAAACTATTGAGTACACGCTTCGGAAGAGAAGGAAACAAAAAAGCTATTCGCTTGCTGTGCAGAGGGAGGGGAGAATAACACTCACAGTTCCTTACTGGATTTCATTAAGAGGAGCGGAAAAATTTATACTTGAAAAAAAGAGTTGGCTCTTGGCAGTGCTCCAAAAGTACCCGCAAGCGGTATCTACTCATGTAAGAAAAAAACACTACACGAAGCACAAAGAAGCCGCACGAAAGTTTGTGCAACTTAGATTGACAGAGCTGAATAGAGTGTATGGATACACGTACCATCGTGTATCCATACGTGTGAATACAAGCAGATGGGGAAGTTGCTCAGAAAAAGGAAATTTGAATTTCGATTATAGGATTATTTTTTTACCTAGTCATTTACAAGATTACCTTTTAGTTCACGAGCTTTGCCACCTAAGAGAGATGAATCATTCAGTACGCTTTTGGAACTGTGTTGCTCTGACTTTGCCGAACCATAAAGAGTAAAGAAAGGAGTTGCAACAACAGCGCCTGTAACATGACCTACGCAAACGGCGCACTTCATCGTTGCCCGCCCCGTACTGAAGCTTCGCTCTAGTACAGGGCCCGTCGCAAAATATCTCTCGTAGTATTACTCATACAACTCATTCTATTTTGTTCTGGCGCCTTGAATTGCACCACCCCAGTACAACAGCATAGCTGTATACGGGGCGAGCAGGAGTACTTCATTTTTCTAACTCTCCGCACGCTGGCGGATCATAAGAAAAATTGGTCGCATCCATTTGCGTAGGTCTTGGACGATCTCTCTTCTCAAGTATCTATTTGTGGAAGTGTACGTATATGTCTTCAAGTGCTTTCACTGCATCTACTTCCGTAAGGGACCACTCCGATTTCAATAAATATTCCTTGTACAGGTAGTACCTGTTCTTCTCCTGTTTTAGTATCTTTATATTTAATACCCGTAACCATCTTGTCTCCAAGAATCTCTGTTGTTTCGGCATGAAGTATCGCCTTCATATTTTTTCGTGAAAGTACCTTCTCAATCGTAATTGGTTCTGCTTTAAACATGTCACCATTATCAAGAAGTGTGACACTTTTGGCGTAAGCAAGAAGTTGGGATGCAGATTCAAAACCGGCATTTCCACCACCAACAACTACCACATCCATTCCGGAAAATAGTGGACCGTCACATGTGGCACAATAGGTAAGTCCCTTTTGGTCATATTCCATAGTCCCTGAGACCTTAAGTCTTCTACGGGTTGCACCTGAGGCTACAAGAACCATAGAACATGTAAACACCTTCTCTGTGTTGGTGGTTATAGCAAAATCTCCCTGTGTACCAGCTACTTTGGTCACGAGTAACCCTTCCTCAATAGTAATATACTCACCCTTGTATTGTTCAAGGTGATTTTTAAGAGATTTCGCTAAGTCTTCACCTCGTATTGAAGGGGTTCCTATCCAGTTAAAGATTTCCGATGAGACAATACTTTGCCCACCAAACTCTTTTGCAATAACAAGTGTTTTGAGTCGCTTTCGTGCAGCGTACACTCCTCCTGCTATAGCAGCAGGCCCTCCTCCAATGATAACTAAATCAAATTTCATAGAACAAGTAGGTGATTATGTAAAAATAGATACGAGCAATAATTTCTCATCGCTCGTATACTATACCAGAAATATACTTAAGAGCACTTATGGGACTCAGTCTATCTAATAACCAACTTCAAGTATGAGCGCAACCAGTTATTTCAGATAGTATAGTAGTGAGTAATGAGTCGAGAGCCTAGAGTTAACGCCACCACGGTGGCGAGCTTTTTAATTATTTACTCCCGGCTCACTACTCTTTACTCACTACTTTTAATGCTTTCAAGAAGACATGTGTAGTGGAGCGGAATAGTAAAGTGTTATCGGGGTAGATTCAAAAGTTCTATTTTATTTTTGAGCGTCGTAAAAAAGGTGGAATACCCCATTCGTTGTCATCTTCTTCATCATCTTTGATATCCTTTACATAGTCCTCTTTTGTGTCCGCGGGAATCTTTCTTTCTTTTTGTATTGATTTTATTTCAGGCTTAGGTCGAAACGCCGGTGTCGTCCGAACTGCATTATTGTTTGCTGCACGTACATCAGCAATCGTGTTGTGTATTGCTGATGGTGTAAGCTCTTCTTTTTGGGAGAGCCCCCCACCAATAGAGAAGAGGGAACTTGCATGTTCTGTAATTTCACCTTCAGTAAATCCCGTAGCAATAACAGTAACTTTAAGCTCATCTTTTTTGAGTTTGTCGTCACGAAATGCTCCGAAGATAACTCGTGCGTTTGGATCAACAGTTTCAGTGATTATTCGTGCAGCATCTTGTATTTCTAGCATTCCTAGATCTTCACCCCCAGCGATAGCGAAAAGGACACCACGAGCTCCAGAAATAGATACTTCAAGTAGTGGGGAATTGATAGCTTTTAGTGCCGCTTCTTCTGCACGTTTTTCTCCTGAAGCAAGTCCAATACCCATGAGTGCCGAGCCGGCATTTTGCATAACTGATTTGATATCTGCAAAGTCAACGTTAACAATACCAGGGGTAATGATGAGGTCAGAAATACCCTCGACTGCTTGTCGTAGTACATCATCACAAAGTGCAAATGCATTAAGTACGCTCGTATCGCGGTCAACAATAGCAAGTAGTCGGTCATTAGGAATCACGATGATAGCATCCACCTCTTCCTTGAGTGCTGCAAGACCCTCTTCTGCGGCTCGCATTCTCTGTTGTCCTTCAAACGAGAAAGGTTTTGTTACTATACCTACTGTAAGCGCGCCAGCCTCCTTTGCTAGACGTGCGACGATAGGAGCGGCACCTGTTCCTGTACCACCTCCAAGTCCACCGGATATAAACACCATGTCAGAGTCACGAAGAGTCTCAAGAATTTCTTCCTGAGTTTCCTCAGCTGCCCGTTTCCCTGAGTCAGGGTTTCCACCAGCACCCAGACCTCGTGTTAGGTTTTTTCCAATATGAACTTTCTTTTTCGCTTTTGAATTTTGAAGATCCTGAGCGTCTGTATTAATAGTTATGAAATCAACTCCTTTTACGTTCGAGTTAATCATGTGGTTTATGGCATTGTTGCCTGAACCACCGATTCCTACTACTCGTATTCTTGCAAATGATTCTATATCTGTTTGTACTTGTGGCATAAACCAAGCGTTAGGTTAAGTTCTGTCATCATATCAGAAGCACAAAAAAGCGAAACCGTTGACACAAAGTCTCGTTTGTAGCTTTGTTTTATATTCCTAAAATAGCTCTAGAATAAAGGATTTATGGGAGAAATTGTTTGAGCCAAGTAATGAAACCGCTTGCGTTTTCTTTGATGGTAGAAAAACTACTTGACTCAATATCGTTTGTAAGGCCCCATATGCAGAGTCCATAAGCGACCGCCCATGTACTGTTCTTAACTTTTGACTTCCCTTCAAGCATAAGTGACGCTTTTTTGGAAGGTATTTTTAAAACAACTCGGGCAATGTCTTCAATAGTAGTGACTCCGGAACCCCCACCAGAAATAACAACACCAGCGGGGAGTAACCCGTTTTTCCCAAGTCGTTTCAGGTGGGCTTCAATCAATGCAAAAATGTTTGAAAGGCGATGGGCAATAATAGTGTCAAGCTGTTTTTTTGAAGTCACTGAATTAATTAATGCACCACGTTTTGCTTGCTCTGCGTCTTCTATAGATATCTTAAGTCCTAGTGCAATATCGTGAGTTATGTCAGTCGAACCCATTGGGAAGACTTTTACCGAAATTGGCACGTCATTTTCAAATACTGCTACCGAAAGAGTTTCGGCACCAATGTTTGCAAGTACGACGCCAGCTATTTTTTGAGCCTTGGTAAGGGTTACAAAACTTCCTGCAAGAGGGCTCGCCATAACATCAATAACAGAAACTCCCACGTCTTCAACAGCTGCAATTAAATCATTTAAATGTTGCTCAAGAGCTGTCAGAAATAAGGCGTCCAATTCTAACTTAACTCCTTTCATTCCAATTGGTGAACCCATGAGTCTTTCACCATCTAGCCGATAAGCTAAGGGTATCGCGTGTATCACTTTCCTGTTGAGTAAGCGTGAACTTATTTTACGTTCACTTTCTTCGATAATGTTTTTTAAATCGAGCTCGGTAACCTCACTGTCTGCGCGTGACACAAGGAGTTCTGCCCGGGAACGGAATTCTTCGAGACCGACACCTCCGACAGACAAGTATGCGCGCCGTATGGCAACTCCTGAGGATTTTTCTGCTTCACGTACAGCAAGTTGTAGCATTTTTGCAATATCTTGCCTGTTAACCACGTACCCGTGCCTGATGCCGCGTGATTGCGCAAAACCCGTGCCTATTATTTTAGCCCGTTGTTCTCGAGAATCTTGCGAAGCTACCACGACCTTGATTTGATACGTGCCAACATCGATGCCAACTGCTATTTTTTGTGCCATGTTTATGTGATTTGAACAATGGTATATGTGGGTGAGTACCAAAAAAAGGCACGTAGGGTGCTTGTCTCCTAAAGCACAGTACGTTTTCTCTAAAGGCAAGGGGCTGAATCAGCGGATAGCAAATTTTTTGAGTGCTCGTTCCTCCGCTTGTTCCATTGTACTCCCGTGCGTGTGTCCTTTCAAATGCAAACAACCGTGGATAAGCAAAAAACGTCCATGTTGACTTGGTGTGAAATCAAATCGGTGGGCTTCTCTTTTGATGCCGGCTACATTGAGAAAAATCTCTGCCTCATTTTTCGCAAGAGGGAAGGTGAGTATGTTTGCAGGCGAAGTTTTGTTTCTATACGTTTTGTTTAATTTTTTTGCGGTAGTATCTCCTATACACCACGAGGGCACTTCATTTTTCTAACTCCTTACAGTCGTAAGAAAAATTGGTCGCATTCTCGTTGTCAAACTTCACAAAATATCTCTCATCCCGCCCGTGGCGGGACTCGCTCCATTTTGTTCGCTTTCCTAGAACTGTACCGCAAGGGCATTTCCATTTTCATAGTCGTTTCACTCCTTGAAAATTAGGTCGCATCCGTTTGCGTAAGTCCTATCATTGTTGTTTAACGATGCTTTGCTTTTTCAGGCATCTTTCGACCTTCTTTGAACAAATCCATGTATTTTTCAGTACGTGCAAGACGGTTAAGTGCTTCCTTTTTTTGTTTTGAATCTGAAAGATTTCGTTGGTGATAGCGCAAACCGCGAACACGACGAACCACGCCACTGCTCTGCATCTTACGCGAAAAACGGCGCATCAAACCGCCAACGTTCTCGTTTCCATGTCGCTCAACTTCTACGTTTATCATGTGGCACATCGTACCACAGGGTGTTATTACGGGCAAGCCCCGTAGTGAAAATTGACGAAGCTCGCCCTGTACTAGAGCAAAGCTTCAGTACGGGGCTCAACCATGGGTCGAGCGCGCGAAGCGCATCGTCATTTCTACTACGGGGCAAGCCCCTCTTGGTAGAGCTGAATCTTATACGTAAGGTCAAAGTTGCCACCGCTTATTTCATACCTAATAGCTCAGGAAGACGGTCGATTGACACTGTTTGTTGAGAGTGATCATTAGTATTTCGCATCAAGACTACATTGTCCCGTGCTTCTTGTTGCCCAATAATGAGTATGTATTTTGTATGTTGGGCTTCAGCGTAAGCCATTTGTTCAGAAAATCGTTCAAAATAGAGACATTGTTCAATCGGAATCTTTCGTGCTCTAAAAGTTTCTATAATGTTAATACTGCGTATGCGAGCTTCTTTTCCAATGTGCACCAAACATGCATTAGCTTTACGTCGTCGAGGTCTTCCAAATTTAGAATTCTTATCGTTGGTGCGCATTGCTATCACTATACCGGTTGAAGGTAGTGTCCCTCGTACATACGGTCGCGTAAGCTCATCGTACCTCCCGCCTCGTGCGAGTACTGTAGGTGGCATTGCTTCATTTTCGTTTATTTCAACTATTTCAAAAATAGTGTGAGAGTAAATGTTTGGATTTGCATATAATTTATCAGAAAGTTCAAAAGGTATGTCAGCGTTTCCAAGTAGTTCCAAGACTTCCTTAAAATACTTTCTACTTGGGGTAGTGAGGTACTCAATAGGGCTTGGAAGCTCCTCAGCGAGAGGGTGTTTTTCACTGTATAATTGCGCAAACACTGCTCCTGGGTTTGCGCGCATACTGTTGGAGAGTTCGACAGGTAGTTCATGCATACGGTTTCGTATACGTAACGTCGCTTCACGCAAAAAGCGTACCGAAGAATCGCTGTCACCAATACTGTTAATACGTAAGCTGAATTTCTTTATACCAAGTTCACGTAAAATACTTGTCGCACTTTTCAAAAGTACAATTTCAGCAAGCGGATCATTTGTACCAACAGTATTTAAGGTAAGGGCACTGATGCGCACACTAGGTGTCGATGCTGGTGAGACGGTAGATGGTGTGTAAAACATTAAAGGCTTTTTTTGTTTTAGATCACACGAACTTGAGTAGTGTTTAAAGACATCTGCGAGTACGTGATGGGCAAATTCTTCGTGCTCACTTTTGTGTTTTTGTAGCCCAAGAAGAGTCGTACCTTTTGCGGTCGCTTTTTTGCGAAGATCATCAACATTTGAGAAACCGTAGCATTCCGCTACGTTAACTGCCTTTTTGAAGAAAGTTTCAGTACTAAAAGGTAGTATCTTCATAGTAAGTTATTGAATATCATCTGGTGTGCTGGTGCGTGTGTTTTCAGAGGTAAAAGTATATCCACCAGGGAACACAGAAAAAGTATTTACTGGCAATAGACGCACTAAAGCTCGTCCAACAATATTATCACTGGGAACTGGTCCCCAGACCCGTGAGTCAGAGCTGGCACTGCGATTATCACCCATCACAAAGTACTCGGTTGAAGAGAGGGTGATAGAAAGGTGGTCGTCCGTTTTGTCTGTAATGAGGTACTTTTCATCAAGAACGGTTTCGCTGTTGGTTTCAGGGTCTACTATTGTGGTGACACCATTTGCAAGTGTAACTACTTCTCCTGGTAGACCTATGATACGTTTTATAAAAAATTTAGACGGGTCATTAGGAAATCGGAATATAACCACATCGCCACGCTTGGGCTCGTGAAGACGGTAGGTGACCTGATCGACAATGATGTATTCACCGGTTTCGAAGGTAGGTGACATGGAAGCACCACTTACAATGAAGGGTTGAGCAATGAAAAGACGAAATGGAATAACAATAATAAGTGCAAGTAGGGCGAATTTAAAAATTTCTCCTATAAAGCTACTGTCATTTTCAGGATTGTGTGTTTGGGTAGGTTCAATATCCTCACGCACGAAACGTTCATCTGCTACTGTGTCACGTGATTTGATAGTTAAAGGGTCCATAGAAAAAAGTGTATGTAGATAGTATACCAAATATTTTTTACTAATACAGGGACTAAATACAGTGTGCGATATTTAAAGCGGTACGTAAATCAGTAACAAACTTTGGAGAGTTGTAATATCTCATTTATACTTGCGGTATGGAATGCATTATAGTTGGTCTTGGAAACCCTGGAGAAGAATACACGCACACCCGCCACAACATTGGACGCATGGTAGTAGAGGTGCTTCAAGAACGATGGAAAACGAGTGACTGGCGAGATGATAAAAAATTACGTGCAAAGATTTCACAGGGAATGGTGTCTGCATGCAAAGTTACACTTGTTCTCCCAGACAATTATATGAATCGATCAGGGGGTTCAATAGCCCCGCTTATAAAAACAAAAAAACAACTGGAGCGACTTATTGTAATACATGATGATATTGATATTGGGCTTGGTTCAATGCGTATCGTGTGTAATCGGGGATCGGGTGGCCACCGTGGCGTTCTGAGTATCGAACGTGCTCTTAAAACACAAGCATATATGCGTGTGCGTATAGGGGTTGTACCTACGACACCAACTGGTAAACTTAAAAAACCCAAAGGTGAAGGTGAGGTCCATGACTTCATTTTAAAAAAACTTACTAAAAAAGAAGACGAAGCGATGCAAAAGGTGGTTGCACATGCGGCGGAAGCAGTTGAGGTGTTGGTTTCCGAAGGACAAGCCCGTGCCATGCAGGACTTTAATGGCACTATGAAGTAATAATTATTGAGTAAATAAATTATATAATTAAGATATGAAAAAAACAACGATTATAGTAAGTACTCTAGCTGTAGTTTTTCTTGTTATAGGAGGAATGTTTTTTTTGCAAAAGACTGAACCTCGTACTGAATTTTCGCAAGATGATTTAACTCAATTTGCAACATGTCTCAAAGAGAGTGGTGCAAAATTCTATGGAGCTTTTTGGTGTAGTCATTGCCGAAACCAAAAAGCGGCTTTTAAGGAAGCGGTAGATGCCCTCCCATATGTAGAGTGTTCTACGGAAGATAGTCGTGGGCAAACAGATGTATGTAAAGAAGCAGGTGTCACTAGCTACCCAACATGGGTATTTAGCAATGGAACACGACTTACAGGTGAAGTTCCATTTGCTGACCTTGCTGAGAACAGTGGGTGTGTAGCTCCAATACTCTAGAGTAAGCTATAAAACAAAGCAGTTTAGAATGTGCTGTGTTTCTACACACGCAGAATCAGTATCGTATGAATGCAATCACTTTTGAAATACTAAAAAAAGATACACAGAGTAAGGCGAGAGTTGGGATATTGCATACGCCTCATGGTGATATTAAAACCCCCGCGTTTGTCGCTGTGGGTACAAAAGGTACAGTAAAAGGTGTTACGATGCCCACATTGCACGATATCGGTTTGCAAACACTCATTGCAAATACCTACCACCTGCATCTTCAGCCAGGGAGTTCAGTGGTGAAGGCGGCTGGAGGGCTACATGCATTTATGGGATGGGATGGTCCACTCCTCACGGACTCAGGTGGCTTTCAGGTGTTTTCTCTCGGTGTTGGATTTGGAAAGACAGTGTCTAAAGTCACCCGTGAAGAACTAGATGCAGAATCAAAAATAGCAACCGTGTTTGACCAAGAGGTTGCATCACAGCACGGAAAGTTGGCTCAAATAGATGATGAAGGCGTGAGCTTCACGAGTCACCTTGATGGCTCACTACATCGTTTCACTCCTGAGCGTTCTGTTGAAATACAGCACGAGCTTGGTGCAGATATTTTTTTTACTTTTGATGAGTGTACTGCAGCGGAAGCTGACCACACATACCAACAAGAAGCGATGCATCGTACCCATCGGTGGGCGGTACGATCCCTACGTGCACACCGCCAGAACATAGAAGCAGGGGAACGTCAGGGCATATTCGGTATCGTACAAGGAGGGCGATTTGAGGATTTGCGAAGAGAAAGTGCCCGGACGCTTGCTGGTATGGAGTTTGATGGGTTTGGTATAGGGGGGAGCTACCAAAAGTTTGACCTAGATACCGCAGTGGGATGGGTGACTGATGAGCTACCAGAAGAAAAACCTCGACACCTCTTAGGGATAGGAGAGCCTGAAGATTTACTGAAGGGTGTGCAACAAGGAATTGATTTATTTGATTGTGTGCAACCGACGCGCCTCGCACGTACAGGTACGGTCTATGGCCCACAAGGAAAAAAGATGACACTTACCAAGGCCGAGTACGAGAGAGATTTTTCTCCTATTGATTCTTCGTGTAGATGTCCAGTATGTCACACGTATACTCGCGCATACTTGTCACACCTTTTTCGTGCTCATGAAATGCTTGGTGCCACACTAGGAAGCATACATAATCTCTACTTTTTAATTCAACTTGTGAAAGGAGAACGAGAACGCTTGCTTAATTTGTAAGGTGAACAATCGTGTATAAACGACGTCGGCGACTACGTCGAAGACGACGTCGATATAATTTGCTCTATACTTGTGTAGCGGATAAAACCAGTATACAGTATTCACTCTATGTCAATAAGTATGCACAATCAGAAATTGAAACTGAAACCTACGTTTTTACCCGCGGGGGACCAACCTGCGGCTATTGCCGCGCTTGTTGATGGCGTGAAGAAGGGTATGCAACACCAAGTTCTCTTTGGCGCTACGGGAACGGGAAAAACATTCACGATGGCAAATATCATAGAGAAAATACAGAAGCCAACGCTTGTGATAGCGCACAACAAAACACTCGCAGCACAACTTGCCCAGGAGTATCGAGAATTTTTTCCTGAAAACGCGGTTCATTTTTTTGTGTCGTACTACGACTACTACCAGCCAGAAGCGTATATGCCAGTGAGTGATACCTATATTGAAAAGGAAGCGATGATTAATGAGGAAATCGAACGGTTGCGACATGCCTCTACACAGGCGTTGTTGTCGCGTCGGGATGTGATTGTGGTAGCTTCCGTATCATGCATCTACGGTCTTGGAAGTCCCGAAGAGTATCAGAAAGTTAATCTCAAGTTAGAGGTGGGTGCTACGTTGACCCGTGCAGTATTGATACGAGAATTGGTACACATTCATTTTAGCCGTACGAATGCAGACCTTTTCCCTGGCTTGTTCAGGGCACGTGGAAACATGGTAGAAATCATGCCGACGAGTGAGCGAGTGATTTATAGAGTACTTTTTTCTGACAATACGATAGAGAGTATCACTGAGCTTGATCCTGTATCAAGAATGGTACGGAGGACACATCCAGCTTTTTTTCTCTTTCCTGCGAAACATTTTATTACGCCAGAACATGAACGAAAAAGAGCTATTGCTGACATTCAGGATGAGTTGCGAGACCGGTTGCAAACGCTTGAAAAACAAGGAAGCGTCTTAGAACATGAACGCTTAAAGCGGAGAACCAATCATGACCTTGCGCTCATCAAAGAAATTGGATACTGCAATGGTATAGAAAATTACTCACGACACTTTGATGGGCGTAAGGAAGGTGATCCAGCACACACGCTGTTGTCGTATTTTCCACACCTTCCTGATGGATCGCCTGATTTCCTTACTATCATAGATGAGTCGCATGTCACGGTGCCCCAGATAGGGGGCATGTATGCAGGAGATCGTTCGCGGAAAGAAACACTTATTGAGCACGGCTTTCGCCTGCCGTCTGCACTCGACAATAGACCGTTGCGGTTTGATGAGTTTACGGAACGCGTCGGGCAGGTGCTCTATACCTCAGCAACACCTGGTACGTACGAGCTTGAAGTAAGCAAAAAACAGGGGCAAATTGTTGAGCAGATTATCCGACCGACAGGCCTACTAGACCCTGAACTTATTGAACGACCTATTATCTCGAGTGGTACCTACAAAGGACAGGTGCAGGACTTTTTGAGTGAGGTCGTGCGTGTGGCAAAAAATGGGGAACGAGCACTGGTGACAACACTTACAAAAAAAATGGCAGAAGATTTGACAGAGTACATAAAAGAAAAGAAGATTAAGGCGGCGTACATCCACAGTGACATCAAAACTATGGAACGAATAGAAATACTCTCTCAGTTTCGACGGGGTGATTTTGATGTGCTGGTAGGAGTCAACTTGCTCAGGGAAGGACTTGATTTACCAGAGGTATCTTTGGTGGGTATTCTCGATGCTGACAAAGAAGGTTTTTTGCGCTCTGAAACTTCACTCATTCAGACTATCGGACGAGCTGCACGTAACGTGAACGGTCGCGTTATTTTGTACGCAGACAAAACAACTCGGTCCATGAAGGCCGCAATAGATGAGACAAATAGGAGGAGGGCAACGCAACAGGCGTATAACAAAAAACACAACATTACTCCACAAACAATTGTAAAAGCTATTAAAGATATTACTGAACAGATTCAATCTGAACATAAAAAAACAGTTGGTGCACTTTTGGAAATTGACAGTGATTTGTTCAAGAAAAATCCCAAAGCACTCATAAAAGAAAAAACACGACAAATGAATGAGGCTGTTAAGATTTTGGATTTTGAAACAGCTGCAATACTTCGAGACGAGTTACTTGAGTTAAAAAAGTTACAAGATAAAAAACCGAAAAAGAAATTTCAAGGATAAAAACAGGCTACTGAGAAGTAGTCTGTTTTTTTATACAAGTAACCTAATCGTTAAACATTGAAAACAGTATCGCTCACAATATATAGTACCGTTAATTACAAAATATACTTGACTTGTGCGTGGATAATTGCATGGTAAGATGATTAGAGCCTATCCTAATAACGGGTTCCCGAGTCGAAACAAGTTTTTTTGAAGACGAGACACCGAGTCGGAAGTCGAAATCTACTGTAGTACATTGAGACTGAGACGAGTGTGTCGCAGTCCAAAAAAACTTGCTGCAGACAGGTCCGCACACATTGTAATGTGTACGGACAGGGAGGTTATTAGGATAGGCTCTTAGTACCTAACCTGTGCCACCTTGCACAGGTATATGGCTTTTTATGGATCCCGTTAGAGACAACAGATCTAAAAATACGTTTTAAATAAAAGTAATTATGAATACATGGAATTATAAAAGAATTATTAGTTTAACCGACGGACACTTTGTGTCCTGTCTCTAACGGGATGGATGACATCATACACGTAAAGGGTGCACGCACTCACAATCTACAGAACATTTCTGTGACCATGCCTAGAAACAAACTGGTGGTTTTTACTGGTCTTTCTGGTTCTGGAAAATCATCACTCGCATTTGATACTATTTTTGCGGAAGGGCAGAGGAGGTATGTCGAATCACTCTCGGCATATGCTCGACAGTTTCTAAATCAAATGCGAAAGCCTGACGTTGATGAAATACTTGGTCTTTCTCCGGCTATTTCGATAGATCAAAAGTCCAGATCGAATAACCCTCGTTCCACCGTTGCGACCATTACCGAGGTGTATGACTACATGCGTATCCTCTACGCACGTGTTGGGACGGCATACTGCCCTAAGTGTGATACGCCGATACATAAGCTTTCAAACGAAGAGATGCAGAAAAGAGTGCTTGAGAGTGTTCTTATTTCAGGAGAAAAAAACAATAAAGAGGTAATGGGTATTTCTTACGATGATAGGAAGGTGCGTCTGTGGGCACCAGTCGTCGTAGGAAGAAAAGGTGAATACTACCAGCTCTTGTATGACCTGCTTGGGAAGGGGTACGAAAAAGTGAAAATAGATACCGTCGAATACTCATTACGGGAAAAGATTGTACTCAGCAAACAAAAGCGCCATGACATTAGTGTGTTGGTTGATGAGCTCTATGTCTCGGAGTTTACTGGTTCCAAGAAAGATGCACAGGAGCGTTTAGCAGAAGCTATCGAGCTTGCACTTCGAGAATCAGAAGGGCTTATAGAAATAGAAGCACCAGACGGCACACTACAGACGCTTTCCTCAAAATTTATTTGTCCAAAGGATGGGACCTCGTTTCCAGAAGTTGAACCAAGGCTTTTCTCATTTAACTCTCCGTACGGCGCGTGTCCAGAGTGTAATGGTTTGGGGACAATCGGTTTTTTCCATGATGACATCTGTCCTGTCTGTGAGGGGAAACGACTTCGTCCTGAGGCGCTCCATGTCTTTCTCGGTAAAGACAAAAAAACTAGGAAGACAATTGTAGACGTCACCTCTCTGTCTATACGTGACGCACAAACATTTATGAACACGCTCACGCTCACACCAAAAGAAAAAGAAATTGCGTCTGTAGTGCTTCGTGAGATACATGCGCGATTGCAGTTTATGCTCAACGTAGGCATCGATTATCTTACCCTTGATAGACGCGCAAACACACTCTCGGGTGGTGAGGCGCAGAGAATTCGCCTAGCGAGCCAGCTTGGATCAGGCTTGGTAGGAGCTCTCTATGTGCTGGATGAACCGACCATAGGACTGCACCAAAGAGACAATGATAAGCTCATTAAAACGTTGACTGCGCTACGTGATTTAGGTAATACGATTATTGTCGTGGAACACGACGAGGATACTATTTTCTCCGCAGACTATATCGTGGATATAGGGCCAGGGGCAGGCATACACGGGGGCAAGGTAGTGGTGTCTGGCTGGCTCGAAGATTTGCTCACCGCAAAAAAGAATGAGAGTGGTTCACGAACACTTGCCTACCTGCGTGGGGAAGAAGAGATAGAAGTTCCAGAAAAACGCCGTGAAGAAGAAGCTGGATGGCTTCGGATACGAAACGGCAATGCGTTCAACATAAAAGAAATGAATGTTGATATTCCACTCAGAAAACTTGTCGCCATTACGGGGGTGTCAGGTTCTGGCAAGTCTACATTGATGTACGAGCTATTGTTTAAAAACTTACGGGCACGACTCGAGAGACAGTTCCGTACTGCGAAGTTGTATAACATTTCAAGTTTGACTGGGACAGAGTACCTCTCCCGTGTGGTACTTATGGACCAGAGTCCTATTGGACGAACTCCACGGAGTAACCCCGCCACGTACACGGGAGTATGGACGCACGTTCGAGATTTATTTACCTCTACAGAAGAAGCACGAGCACGCGGGTGGAAGCCTGGGAGGTTCTCGTTTAACGTGTCGACAAGTAAGGGTGGTGGACGTTGTGAGGCATGTCAGGGAAATGGCACCATAGCGGTGGAAATGCACTTTTTGCCCACGGTGTATGTCACTTGTGACGTGTGTGACGGAAAGCGTTTTATGAAAGAGACCCTTGATGTTCGGTACAAAAAGAAAAATATTTATGATATTTTGCACATGAGTGTAGAGGATGGTTTGGAATTTTTTAAAGACATTCCGCAGATAAGCGATAGGCTTCAGACTCTGAGCGACGTCGGTCTTGAGTACCTCGAGCTTGGACAAGCGGCAAACACACTCTCGGGAGGTGAGGCACAACGTGTGAAGATTGCGAGTGAACTCTATCGACCACACACAGAAAAAACAATATATCTTCTGGATGAACCAACAATCGGTCTGCACTATGATGATGTCAAAAAACTTCTTGATGTACTAAATGCACTTATACAACGAGGTAATACCGTGGTACTCATAGAGCATAATCTTGACGTGATAAAGTCTGCGGACTGGATTATAGACATAGGACCTGAGGGTGGTGTAGGAGGCGGTACCATTGTAGCAAAGGGTACACCCGAGACGGTGGCACGAAGTAAAGATTCTCATACCAGTAAGTATCTCAAAAAGGTACTCTAATGGGACTTATGCAAACGGCGCATTTCATCGTTGCCCTGCACAAAATGTCTCTCGTAGTATTGTTCATACAACTTGTTCCATTTTGCTAGGGCGTCTCGAACTGCATCCGTTTGCATAAGTCCCATCCAATATCATGATATTAAATCATTCAAGCATACAAAAACTTCCTGATGCATCCGGAGTCTACTTTTTCCTAGGTCCAAAGCAGGAGGTGCTCTACGTCGGGAAAGCGACCTCTCTCAAAGACAGGGTGCGCAGTTACTTTGCGTCGACACTAGCTTCTGCCCGTGGTAATCAAATGGTTGCTATGGTAGAGCGGGCAGTACGCGTAGACTTTCGCCAGACAGATTCGGTACTTGAGGCTCTTATATTGGAAGCAAAATGTATCAAAGAGCTTAAACCGCCGTTTAACGTTCGCGATAAAGATGACAAGAGTTTTAACTTTCTCATCATCACGATACATGAGGCGTATCCACGGCTGTTGACCGTGCGGGGCAAGGAACTGCCAATGCGCTACAACGAGCTCGTGGCACGGAATACAGGAATAGGAAAAAAAGTTGAACCATTGGTCTATGGTCCCTTTCCACATGCGACGCAGTTTAAACAGGCGCTTAAAATAATCCGGAAGATTTTTCCGTACTATGATACGAAGCGTCCAGTAGATGAGCTCATGGCGAAGAATGACAGCAAACTCCGTTTTAATCAATCAATTGGTGTGTATCCGAACGCATCGATAACAAAAGAGATGTACAGGAGGAATATACGACATATTAAAACTATCTTTGACGGAAAGTTACAATCTGTGGTTGTAACACTAGAACGAGACATGCGACGGTTTGCAAAGCAAGAACAATTTGAGAATGCTCATATCGCAAAGAAGCAACTTTTTGCACTTCAACATATAGAAGATGTGTCACTCATCCGGAAGGAGCGAGGAGAAGGAGTTACCGATGCTATTCGCATAGAAGGGTACGACGTCGCGCACCTCGGGGGGAAAAACACGGTTGGGGTTATGGTGGCGGTAGTGGGTGGTGAGGCACAAAAGAAAGAGTACCGCACCTTTACTATCCGTACTGCTGTAGAGGGAAGCGATACCGGCGCACTCAAGGAGCTTCTAGAGAGAAGACTTGCACACCCAGAGTGGCAGTATCCGAGAATCATTGTGCTCGATGGCGGTATAGCACAGCTAAATACCGCAAAGAAAGTACTTGCTGAAGCAGGTGTCGCGATACCGCTCATAGCAGTGACGAAGGATGCACACCACAACCCTCGCTCGCTCCATGGACCTATTAAGATTCGGACGCTGTATCAAGGTGACATATTGCTCGCAAATGCAGAGGCACATAGGTTTTCACTCGCAGTCCACACAAAAAAGCGAGCTAAACATCTTCTTGGTTAAGCTTCTGCTATACTAGTGTACATGTACAAGATGCGTGTAGGGGTATTACGCGGTGGTCCATCTGCCGAATATGAAGTCTCACTCAAGACGGGACAATCGGTATTGCAAAATCTCTCAAAAGATCGGTATGAGGTCAAAGATATCCTTGTAGATAGGTCAGGACAGTGGCATATGCGCGGTATGCCTGTAGAGGCGACAAGAGTACTCGATCAAGTAGATGTCATGTTTAATGCACTTCATGGGAAGTATGGTGAGGATGGTGAGGTACAGCGTTTTCTGGATTCTCATGGGTGTCGCTATACAGGGAGCGGGTCCTTGTCTTCAGCTATTGCTATGAACAAAGCGCTTACCAAAGGATACTTGAAAGATGCACCATTTAAACACGCCCCGCATCGACTTTTGCATAAAGATGAAATGAGTAAGCAAAGTGTCATTATGCTTTTCCAAACGTTTCCATTACCTTGCATAGTTAAGCCCGTAAACGGTGGCTCGTCTGTAGCTACTGCTCTCGTGACCTCGTTTGATGAGTTGCTCTATGCTCTGACCATTGCCTTTACGCACACCGAGTATGTCCTCATTGAAAAGTACATTGTGGGCAGAGAAGCAACTGTTGCTGTAGCGGATGGATTTCGTGGGGAAGATCTGTATGCATTTCCTCCGATAGAAATAGTCACCACTGATTCAAGTCTTTTTGATTATAAAGAAAAGTGTGGAGGGAATGCGCGTGAGCTTTGTCCCGCACCATTCACTAGAGAAACGACCGACGCTCTCCTGCATGCCGCCAAGCATGTACACAAAACTCTTGGACTTCGTGACTATTCGCGGAGTGATTTTATCGTTGCACGAGACGGGGTGTACTTCCTCGAGGTGAATAGTCTCCCAGGGCTTACTCCCACCTCACTTCTCCCTAAGACCGTCGAGGCTGTGGGTGCGACGTTGCCGAGCTTCCTTGGGCATTTGGTGGAGCGTGCCTACGCCCGAAAATAATCTAGGACTTACGAAAACGGCGCACCACAAGAGTACTTCATTTTTCTAATTCTCCGCCAGCTGGCGGATCGTAAGAAAAATTGGTCGTACTTCATCGTTGCGCTACACAAAATACTCCTCACCGTACTATTCATACGACTCGTAGTATTTTGTTTGTGCGCCTCGAATTACACCAAAAGGGTATTTCCATTTTTATACTCCCTGCGGTCGTTAAAAATTAGGTCGCATCCGTTTGCGTAAGTCCTACACGTACATATTTTTTTATAAATAAACAAGGTCGACAAAAAACGTCGACCTTGGGTGTAAAAACAAATATCAAAAGCTCGTTATTTCCTTGGGTCGAAATGGGTATTTTGTTCCATACCGATACCCACCTCACTGGTCTGCTGGCTTATGGCGGTAGCCCCAGAGTACGAGCTTGCGGATCCGTCGTTAATGATTACAGTACTTGGGGCTGAATGTTCAGCTGCGTACTTTAGCGCGTTCGCTTGTCTTTTTGCCGCATTTTCCATTCCATTTGCATGGATGGCAGCTGAGCCGAGTTGTGCTCCAGCACCAACCAAAGACGGTATCATAGTGTCTACTCGATCAGCGTTCGCACTTGCCGATATAACTTTTACTCCAAGCGGTACGGACTGCGGTTGTCCGTTTTTGTCTGGTACTGTCTGGGTGCCACCAAAGAGGACAGTTGTTTTCTGTACACCGCCACCCTCCGCGTCCATTCCAGAACTCATAAATGAAACGCATGTCTCTCCTGGAGGACATACTTTGTCTGGGTCTAAACGCGCCACTTTTGTACGAGCTCCGCACGCAGACAACGTGACGAGAATTACCAGCATACTGAGTAGGTTAACTATTTTCATTTCTTCCCCTCCTTGTCTCTTTCTTGATAGTCTGTTTCTGAAATGCATTCCGTGGGATAAAATATGACGTTATTGTGATGGGAAACATCTCCAACTCCAAATCCGCTCCATGGCGAATTACCAATTCCACTCCGGATAGTGCTCGAACCTAGTAGCTGAAGAGGTGCCCCTTGAATACAGCCCACTGGTTTGAATTTTGTAGGTTCTGGTGGTGGTACTGGTTTTGGAGCTGTTGCCTGCGGAGGTGGTGGAAGTGGTTTAGGCTTCACTTCTTCGACTGGGTTATTACACCGTGGCAAAAACCACGGTATCGATTTTTTTTCATCAATAATGATGAATACCACCGACTCCGTTGGAGTTACGTTCCGCCAAGTCTTACTTTTACCATCAGGTATCATCTCGTATGTCTTGAGATTGCATGAGCCACAGGGCTCAATTCTGTAAGCACCTCTCTTGACGATAATATCGAGTTCGTTTTCGGAAAAGCCCGTTAAGGCTAGGCTAAGTCTGAAGAACTCAACTCTTCGAGGGTCTTGAGGAGCCATTTTTTTCATCTCCGTATACCTCTCCTGTACCATCGCTTTTGTCGCAGGGCGACTGTCGAGTGGCGCAAACGGCTGTTCATTTGTTGCTAGCACCCCAAGGGGTACAAGCAACAAAAAGATAAACATGTACATCCATGTGAACAAACTTTTCATCCCTTTCTCCTTCCTGTTTAATTTTTGATATTTGTTTGTAATGGTACACAAACTCCCTGAAAAAACAATAGCACAAATCTTATAAAAAAGCAAGTTTTTTTAATCGTTACACTTGACATTTACATATAAACATGATACCCTTCAAGAAGCATCGGGCTAAGCCCATTACTTATTTTCAAGAAGAAAATGGTAAAAACATTAGGCGAAAGCCTGATGTGTACATTAAAGGCTGGGCTCATATAGAGTCACAAGCAAAATATTTCAGAAATGGGGTAAAAAAATGAGAAAAAAGATGATTGGAGTAGTGCTGATGACCATCATGCTTGCGGTCCCGGTCGCATCAAGTTTTGCGACAGATTCGCAGCCGCAGCAACCGCCACAACAAACAATTGTCAACAAGGGTCAGTTCTTCGTGGACATCGGTGGTAGCAGTCAAGCCTGGGCAGAAGGCAAGAACACCTGGACAAAAGCTATGTCGGGTGGCCAGTATGATTTCAGGACTGGGATGGGTGACGCTACGAATGGACTGAACATTCAGTCAGTCGGAGGATACCTCTCGGAAGCTGAAGGGCCGAAATTTTCAGGTGCCGGCGGTTACACCAAAGGATTTGGTGAGTGGGTGTGGGGGAAGTCGTCTTTCACCGACCCCAACTACAGCAACAACAACTACGGCAACTAACCCCCTTCGTTCGGCATCATGAGGAAGGTTCAACCTTACTCATACACTTTTTGTCTTTTGTCAGCCACAGTGGTGTGGTTTGACACGTTGACCTAAGGGTTGACGGTCTGTTTTAAAGGGGCATCTTTCGGGATGCCTCTTTCTTTGTGTGTATACCTAATGGTATCGTATTAGCAATGCAAGAAAAAAAAGTCTTTCCAGATACGTTTCTGTGGGGCGCAGCTACATCTGCCTATCAAGTAGAAGGAGGAATTGAAAACAATGACTGGGCGAAGAGCGCTCGTGAAGGCAAAGTGCCTGTGTGTGGGAAGGCGTGCGACCACTACAATCGCTACGAGCAAGATTTTGATATTGCAAAGTCTCTCGGACACAACGCACATAGATTTTCTATAGAGTGGTCACGCATTGAGCCCGAGGAAGGGAAGTTTGATGATAGGGAAATAGAACATTACAGAAGTGTTTTGAGAGCGCTAAGAGAAAGAAATCTTGAGCCAAGTGTGACATTGTGGCATTGGACGATTCCTAGTTGGCTAGATGCGAAAGGTGGTATTGAGCACAAGGATTTTCCAGAAATATTTGCACGGTATTGTGCATATGTTGTTTCTCGCTTGTCAGACTTGGCTACACACTTCACAACACTGAATGAACCGTATTCGACAGTTATAAACGGGTGGGTACGCGGGACATTCCCTCCGTTTCAACGTTTTCCATTGATTGCATTGGCCCGAATACCAAATGATAAGGAATTGAGTAAGAACTCGACTACAGATTGGGGGGAAATAATTAAATTTTTTACACTTGCGAATGTTTTGGCGCGTGCACACAACACTGCGTATAGTGCGATTAAAGAGATTGCACCTCATATACATGTAACCGTAGTGTTTCAAGTGCATTATTTTAATGCTCACGGGAATCCCTTTTATAAACTTGTGGCAAAATTCCAGATGTGGAATATGACCCATAGGTATTTGAAAAAGATATATAAAAACTCAGACAGTATTGGTTTGAATTATTATTTTTACACTGACTTTGGTAGCAAAACGAACTATCCAAAGACAGATATGGGATGGGACTTGCGACCTGAAGGTATTTACGATGCCATAATGGAAGTACAACGATATAATAAACCTGTGTACGTCGAGGAGTGTGGTTGTGCAGACGCAAAAGATGCTTTTCGAGCGGACTATATTAGAAAAACAGTAGGTGGTATTGGTAAAGCAATAAAAAACGGTGCTGATGTTCGGGGTTTTATGTATTGGTCTTTGCTTGATAACTATGAATGGGCGCACGGTTTTGACAAACGGTTCGGTCTCGTAGAGGTAAACTACGACACCCTCGAGCGCACCATCCGCCCCTCCGCGTTCGTCTACCGTGACCTCATTCTTTCTCATTCCACCCAAAACATGAAGAAGGTTCAACCTTCTTCATTCTCTTCTGTTTAAAATCTTAAGAGTCGCTGTAATCAATACAGTCTTTTGAATCAACATGTGACAAAAGGTCATTTTTTTCAAGTACTGAACTGATGCTCTTTAAATATTTATTCTTATCTTCAAAAAGAGAAAAAATAAAATCTCGAGAAGTAACTGATGGGAAATTCTTAATTTCAACATAGTCAGGGAAGCTACTCCATTTATATTTTTTTAAATATTCTACACTCTCTTCTAGATTTAATAAGTTATTTTTTCCAAGAGGGTTAAGATGTATGTAATGCGTGATATATCTCAGCTGTTCATCACTTAAGATGTGTTTACTTTTATATCGACCCTGAAACAAGGAACCTGAACGTTCGTGTTTTTCATTGAACATCATGGTATACCCAGTACCTAACTTCTGCATAAATTTTGAAACTCCGTTGTCTACTTTTTGTTTGAGAAGTAGATGGTAATGATTTGGCATTAATACAAAAGCATATATATCGACCAACATGTCTCTTTTATATCTTTTAGGTTTACTAATGAAGAAGGTTGAACCTTCTTCATTAGTGGCAGTTTTATAATTGTTAGATCTTGTTATTGATAGAAAATCCCTCCTAATATTAGTAGAAGTGTTTTTCGAATCATTTAGAGTGTATAAGAAATGAATAAAATATCTATGCTCATCGTCATCATCAAAAGTAATTCGTTTATCAACACCACGATTATAAATGTGATAAATACCGTCTGTCTCAATCGGTTCGCGTTGCATAAGCAAAAATTAAATATAGAAAATATATTTATAGTATAAAGCTCTATGAAGAAGGTTCAACCTTCTTCATGTTAATATGTTTACAAATGTATTGGTTTTTTTCAGGTACAATATTAGTATGAGTCTTTGGCTTGCACTCGCTATTGTTGGGCAATTTTTAAATGCAATTGTTGCCCTATTTGACAAATACATAGTGACGTCAGAAACCGTCGTATTCCGTCCTTTTGTGTATGCATTCTACGTGAGTGTACTTTCTTCCGGTGCGATACTCATCTACTTTTTTAGTTGGTTGCCGATACCTATTGAAGGACTTTCTATGCCATCGTTTATTAACGTGAGTCCCCCAGACCTTATAGCGTTTTCATTTGCAATACTTGCAGGGTACACTTTTTTCTCAGCACTCATGTCGTTTTTTGATGCTTTGCGTCTGTCTGATGCATCTGACGTTGTACCAGTGACAGGTGGACTTACCGCTTTTTTCACGTTGCTTTTTTCATACATGTTTCTTGCAACACCTCTCCCCCGTGAGTTTGTAGGTGGTTTTTTCTTGTTGATGGTTGGAACAATTTTAATCTCTCAATTTCGATTTTCGTGGCGTGTCATGTTTTCGACCACCCATGCATCTCTCATGTTTGGATTGCATTACGTGGTGTTCAAATCTTTTGTTGAACTGACTAATTTTGACAATGCGTTCCTCTGGACAAGATTGGGTATTGTTTTTATTGCACTTTCTATGCTTCTTATTCCAGAATACTGGCACAAAATTACCGCGCGCACCTCACGTGCAAAAGGACGTGATGGGTTGTTGGTCTTTGGCAACAAAGTGCTCGCAGGTTTCGCAAGTATTATTATCCTTAAAGCTATTGAGTTTGGGGATGTTGCGCTCGTGCAGGCACTGGGTGGATTGCAATATCTTTTTTTGCTCATCATCAGTGTTATTTTTGGAAGTAAACTCAGTAGAGATTTTGGTGAGAATCTCACAACGCAAGATATGATACACAAAGCGATAGCTATTCCACTCATTGCATTTGGCTTTTTTCTTTTATTTATATAAGGTATGAAAATGCTCGCGTGGATTTTACTGCTTGTTTTCATAATTCTTGCTGGGGCAGGTCTTGTTTGGTACCTACTTACACATGAAGCATACCCCGAGGAAGTTCAGTATGGTGTTTCATTTAATACACTCTATGCTCGTGAACTCGGCCTAGAGTGGGAAGAGGTATATACCGCAATTTTAGATGACCTTCAGGTGCGTCACTTAAGGCTCGCTGCACACTGGACGATGGTTGCACCCGCAGAAGGAGAGTGGAATTTTTCTGAACTTGATACCCAAATACGACTTGCAGAGGAGCATGGCGCTGATGTGGTTTTTGCTGTAGGTAGGCGTCTTCCTCGTTGGCCAGAATGTCATGTACCTGTTTGGGCACAAGAGAAAACATGGGATGAACAAAAAGATCTTATACGAGAATATCTAGAACAAGTAGTTACTCGGTACAAAGACAGTTCTGCAATTGTGTATTGGCAGATTGAAAATGAACCATTCTTGACTGTGTTTGCAAAAGAACATTGTGGGGAACTAGACAGTGCCTTTCTTGATGAAGAAATAGCTTTTGTTCGTAAACTTGACCCATCACACCCAATACTTGTGACGGATAGTGGAAATTTGGGGATGTGGTATGGAGCATACAAACGAGGAGATAGTTTTGGTACGAGTGTCTACGTATACCTCTGGAATGAAGCTACAGGGCCCATTGAGTCAATACTCCCACCTGAGGCGTACATAGCTAAAAGGAAGTTGCTTGAAATCATTTTTGGAAAAAAGGAAGCTATGTTGATTGAACTTTCTGTTGAACCTTGGCTCAACGTGCCTGTGGTAGACGCAGATCTTGAAACCCAATTTTTACGTATGAGTATTGAAAAATTTGAGAAAATTATTGCATACGCAAAAGAAACACGTTTTGAAAAACAGTATCTTTGGGGAGCAGAATGGTGGTACTGGTTGAAAAAACACCAAAATCATCCAGAGTTTTGGGAAAAAGCACAAAAACTATATGGTGCGGAAACGAAAGATACCCCGGAAAATTCATAAGATAACATGGGTATAGATGGTATACTATAAATTATGGAAGAAATGCATGTTGAACAAACGAATAAAAAACGAGGGGCATGGCAGGTGGTGTATGCGCTTGTAGTATTAATCCCGTCTCTTTTTTTCTGGGGATTTTTACTTGTCCTTTTCATAGGTTTTTTAAGCATTCTATACAATGAAGATATGACCTGTAACATTGCAAGAATACCTATTCATGGTGTTCTCACCTCGACCGATAATGGAATAGGTGAATTACTTGGAATGGGAGTAATTGTAAGTGCGGACAGTGTTATTAAAAAAATTACCGATGCTGAAGATGATGAGAATGTTGTTGCAATTTTACTTGATGTTGATTCTCCCGGCGGGACACCACTCGCAGGAGATGAAATAATGTCTGCACTTTTGGATATACAAAAACCTGTTGTTGCAGTAGTAAGAGATAGAGGTACTAGTGCCGCGTACTGGGCTATTTCTGGAGCTGACTACATAGTCGCATCACCCGTCTCTGCGGTTGGCTCTATTGGTGTCACCATGTCCTACCTAGAAGTGGCAAGTTCTACAGAGCTTACGGGTTCACGATGGATTGATCTATCAAGTGGATTGTACAAAGATGCAGGAAATCCAGAACGAATCTTGACTGAGCAAGAAAAAGAATATTTCCAATCACAAGTAGATAGTGCGCATGCGTACATGATTGATCGTATTTCAACTTCACGTACGAGACTTCAAAAAGAAGAACTGACCGCACTAGCTGATGGGCGCGCTTATTTTGGTGAAGAAGCGCTTCGGTTGAAACTCATCGATGTGCTTGGAGGTTTTAGTGAGGCAATCACGTACCTGCAAGAAACACTTACAATGAACGAAGAGGATGTGGTACTTTGTGAGGCACAGGGTAGTGGCTTAGGAGACCTTCTCTATTAGCACCTTTGTAAAAGGATGTATTCGTTTATTACTTACGAAACTAGGTAGCTTCTGGTAGGTCCAACTACTGGGAAGTATGTTTTACGAAAATAGTAAAACTATTTTGAGATACGTGAAGTTTTCGCAAGACCCGACTCAAGGTATACTGCCACAATGATTCGTTTTGGTATTGTTGCATTACTTATTGTTGTTCCTCTATGGGCTCCATGGATGGATACAAAAGGAGTAGAAAACATAACAAAAGAAGTATTTGAAGCTTTTGGTCCTGTAGCCTCAAGTTGCTACGACAGCGAAGGAAATCTACTCCATGAAGGTGTTGAGGTGAGTTGGTATCCACTTGGACGCTTGGTACATACTTGCGCAGGAGACTATGTTGTTTGGGTATGGGGTGCGATTAAAGAGCAGGGTGGAGTATATAAACGCTCTAATGAGCTACAGGCTGTACAGTCAAAAGCGATTACTTGTACGGACGTGATTGAACGACAAGAACAACGCCTAGCAAGCACTACGGACAGTGCGCTCAGTGTGTATACCGGTACCTATGCTACAGAGCCGGACTTTGCTATTTTCAAGGAGGCAAGTGAACATAAAAGAACTCTCTCTGAGGCGCTCAAACGCGGGCCGACATTTGCTGGAAGATTTACTGTCGCTGAGTGGGGTTGTGGTTCTAACTGTCAACAGCATGCAGTCATGGATGTGGAGAGTGGGCTCGTTGTGGCGTATGGCCCTCAAACAGAATATGGCGTGAAATACTCACTAGATAGTACACTCTTGATAACTAATCCAAAAGATGGATTACCACCGCTTCCTGATTCTGATTACGAAACCGAAAACTTTGCTCTTAGTATTGCTCGGGTACCTCGTGAGTACTACAGGCTTACGACCGACGCGCTCTCGGGTAGTCAGTACCTTGTGCGACTCTGCGTAGAAAGTTCTGCGACAGGATATATAGAACTCGAAGATGATCGTTTGGGTTTGGTAGATGAAGAATAATAATGTCTGACGAAAAAAATACAAAAATAGTTAATTTTCTTTTTGAGGCTGGCACTATGCGCAAACTTGCTCGTGTGCATCGGCAGACTTTATTGACCGATGATATGTCAGATAACATTGCCTCACATTCATATCGTGTTGCTCTCATTGCGTGGATACTTGCGCAGGAAGAGGGAGCTGACCCGTACAAAACGGTAATGATGGCTCTTTTCCACGATTTAGGTGAGACACGGAGCAATGACCATAACTGGATACACAAGAGGTATGTGACGGTACATACGCAAGAGATAATAAAAGATCAGATGGAGGCAGTGCCGTACCCCTTAATGAAATCTCTTCAGGAAGAGTATGAAAAAAGGGAAAGTAAAGAAGCACGAATTACAAAAGATGCAGATTTACTTGAACAAGCACTTCTGTTGCGTGAGTATGAGTGGCAAGGTAACAAAGAAGCCAGTATATGGTTACGAGGTAAGGATGGAAAAGGAAACGCCCAAATCAACTTACTGCAATTTAAATCATCAAAGAAAATAAGTGAAGCTATTTACTCTCAAAGTCCTTCTGATTGGTGGAATGGTCTATGGACGAGTCTCAATCGCACGGAATAATATTTGCGAAAAAACCTAAGGTTGATTCGCGGGGGCAATATTACAAGCATCTGGTGCCCATAAGCCTTGCTCTTTTTCAAGTGCCTCAGTCTCCGCAGACATGTAGGAGACTTGTCGTTCGTATGCTGAGTGGTAGGTAAATTCCTGTGCGTATCCGTCCGCAAGCATTTGTTTTCCCAAATCTGTACCATCTGGCATTTCTACGTAGGCAAGCAGTCTTCCGTAGCTATCGTACATACCCTGTGACTCATCAAAGTACAGTGTTACGAGTCCAGTGCGGGCAAGCTCTTGAAGGTGTGTGGTGGATTCTTGCGCATAGCACTGTGGTCCCCCGGGGTCGTTTGGTTCGGGTGCGTCTATACCAATAAGTCGAACATACTCGGTGGCGTTCTCAAACCCGACAATAATGGTGTCACCGTCAACGATGCGCATAAGTGGGTACGAGATTCCACTTTCATGAACCTTCTTCTCGATAGTAACGGATTCACTTTTTTCAGATACTTCATCCTCTGGAGCTAGTGCAACATTCCGTCCTAAAAGTTCATAGACCAACACTACGTTAAGTATCACGGAAATAATAAGAATACCTTGTCCTATTTTGTTCATATATAGACTGTACCATATTTATAATAGCGGTAGTGGTATTTCTCAATACCCATGGTGTTGACAGGATGTATTTTTGTCACAGTAAGAGTCTATCCACAGGCAAAAAAGTTGACGGTGAACGAATGTTCACCTAGACTACGTATATACAAATAACACGTGGGATATGAGTAAAACAACATTATTTCAAAAAATACATTCAGAATTAGATAAGCTAAACGACCGCATAGATACTAAAATTATCAAAGGTCTTCAGTATGAAAAAGAAGCACGTCGTCACAGAGAGCTTCTTGCGACACTGCAGTATCTTCGTGAAGATGTTGTGTCTCCTGTACAGAAGCCACGACGCCGATCGCACATTGGCAAGAGCCCTGTACGGCAAAGTCTTAATCGCGGAGTGATGGCGAGACTGTTTACATGGAAGTTTGCTTTTTAAGTAGTAGGTATGGACTGCTGTAACACGAATTATAGGATAGGGCTTACGCAAACGGATGCAGTTCTAGGAAAACGAACAAAGAGGAGTGAGTCCCGTCACGGCGGGATGAACGACATTTTGTGAAGTTTGACACATAAATGCGCCGTTTACGTAAGTCTCAAAATACATATGGAACAATACACAACGATACTTAGAACATTTTTTCAGAAGCATAAACGCATGCCTGGCTATAGTGAAATGTGTACACTCTTTGGTTTTGCTTCCAAAAATGCTGTTGCCAAGGTGGTAGAGAAACTTGTTGATGCTGGTGTGGTAGAAAGAGATTCACGAGGGAAATTGGTGCCTGTTGCACTTACAGAGACAGTGCCGTTGCTTGGACTCATAGAAGCGGGGTTTCCTTCACCAGCAGAAGAGATGGCACTCGATAGAATTTCGGTGGATGAGCTTTTGTTGGGAAAAAGAGAAAAAATGTATCTTCTGCGGGTGAAGGGTCTTTCTATGGTGGATGCGGGTATTTACGAAGGTGACCTTTTGCTTGTGGAGCGTACAAGTCAAGCAAAAGTGGGTGATATTGTCGTCGCCAACCTTGACGGTGATTGGACAGTTAAATACTTACGAGAGAAGAAAGGTAAAAAGTATCTAGAAGCAGCGAATGAAGACTATCCCGACTTGTGGCCTCAGTTTTCTCTCGAAATAGGTGGCGTGGTTAGGAGTGTGATACGTACGTATGGAGCATAATACACGACTTACGAAAACGGGTGAATTTCATCCTGTCTGCGCAGGCAGGCGTTGCCCGTCAAAAATGTCTCTTGTAGTATTGTTAATACAACTCATTCCATTTTGCTTGGACGCCTCCACCTTCGTTCCTCCGAGAGCTACGGCGGACAAGTCGAACTGCACCCGTTTGCGTAAATCCTCCTATATTATGAATCCCAATAACTTCACCGTAGCTTAACGCTGGTTTGATAAAATTTTGCAGAAGAAAGAATTGTGGTGAAGTCACGCAGTATCATTAAAAAGTTTATAAATATATTATTTAATTTCTATTCCAAAGCATTTGTATGAAATCAGTACCTTTCATTAGAGATAAGGAGCATATATCGAAGAAAATGCTCACCCAACACACCGCATGTAGTGTGTGCGGAAGTTTGTCAAAAGAGTTTGATGAAAGAGAGGGTCTTTTTGAGGAGTACACAAACCCTCTTTCTTTAGATGCACTCTTTGTGCACAATCCTGCATCAACATTTTTTATCGAAGTAGAAGGTAATAAAGAAAATTTTGATATAGGGGAAAATACATTTTTAGGCATACATGCTGGGGATGTGCTTACTATAGACAGGGCTTTGACGCCAACCCTTGGACGACTTGTCTTGGCTGTTCGTGATGGTGCGTTTGCGCTGTGTCGTTTTACAGAACATGAGGGTCAAAAATTTTTGATCTGCGGTAGTGAATCAAGTACAGCTCTTGTGCTTGAGGATGGTGGAGAAGTGAGTATTTGGGGGGTGGTATCAGCTGTAAGTAGAAGAATGTAATAGAACTCATACAATCGGCGTACCGCAAGAGCGTTCCCATTTTTATACCCACAGGGCACAAGAACCATGCGCACGCGCAGGTACTCCCTGCGTTCGTTAAAAATTAGGTTGCATTTCGTCGTCAAACTTCACAAAATGTCGTCTATCCCGCCTGTGGCGGGATGCGCTCCATTTTGTTCGTTTTCCTCCTCCTCCGCTCCTCCGGGAGCTACGGAGGACAAGTCGAACTGTATCCGTTTGCGTAATCCTGTGATAGGTATAATACATGACTGAATATATTTTTTTGATAGACTGCGATAACTTCTTTGTTTCGTGTGAGCGATTGTTTCGTCCTGACCTTGCACACCACCCAGTTGCGGTACTTTCTAGTAATGATGGATGCATTGTTTCTCGTTCTCTTGAGGTAAAAAAGCTCGGTATTAAAATGGGTGAGCCATACTTTAAGATTAAAGTGCTCTGTGAACAACATAAGGTCGCATTGTTTTCTTCAAACTTTGAACTGTATAGAGATATTTCTAATCGTGTAATGAGTGTCTTACGTCGCTTCTCTGATGTTGTGGAGGTGTATTCAATTGATGAAGCATTTTTAGCACTTTCTGTTTCTGAGGATATAGAGGCTTTTCTTTTACGTAAAGCTAATGATATACGAGCAACTGTTTTGCAAGAAGTGGGTGTCCCTGTGTCTGTAGGTATAGCAAAGACAAAAACACTTGCAAAAGTCGCGGCACATTTCGCAAAACCGCAGTACATGGGTAATGGAAGCAATGTTCTTATAAAAAACTCAAACATTCAAAAAGCGTTACAAGATATTGCCGTGGGTGATGTGTGGGGTATTGGGAGGGCGTATGCACAAAAGCTTGCACGAAAGGGAATTGTCTCTGCCCTCGATTTGTGCAACAAAGATGATGCGTGGATACGGAAAGAAACAAACGTTGTAGGTTTGCGTACAGTGTCAGAACTTCGAGGGGTTTGCTGTTTCCATTTAGGAGAGGATGAAGTGTTGCGCAAGTCACTCCTTAGCTCGCAGTCTTTTAGCAGAAGGGTAACTTCGCTACGTAATCTGGAGACGGCAGTAGCAGGGCATGCACGCACCATAGCAGGAATACTGCGAAGTGAGTCTGCCGTAGCAAAGGAAGTTAGTGTCTTTATATATTCACCAGAAGGGAATGGCAAAAAAAGTAAGTCCGTCGATGTGGAAATATTACTTACCTATACAAATGATACGTTTCTCATAGTGGCGACAGCGCTTGATATTCTGAAGCGAATATATCGTCCTAACGTTGCCTATAAGAAAGCTGGGGTACTGGTGCGAAATATTGTACCCGATGGAGCACAGCCACGAGAAACGCTCTTCGGAGAGCCTACCAATACGAACAGTGTGCTCATGCATGTGCTTGATGACATACGGCAGACACACGGAGACATTGTACAGTTGGGAGTAGAAATGCAGAGTGATACGTGGCGCGCTCGGCGAGAGTATCTTTCGCCACGGCGTACTACACGGTGGGGTGAGGCGTTGAGTGTAAATATTCAATAATGTGCAATGGAACTACGAATAAATGTAAATTCTATTACACAAAGTCACAATGGATAGCTTAATTTAAAAGGTTTGACTACAGAATAGGTTGCTGTAATATATATACATCACCAATGGAAAGTCAGCCCTGTAAGGTTTCGTCCTTACGGGGCCCTTTCTTTATATACGCAAGCTTACTCTCAAGGTCATTCATAAATCGCAGATATTTGCGGAAAATATCCCATTTTAAAAGTGCGGAGAAACGTTTACGATTTGGTATGAGAAGTATTCCAAGTTTATTCTCTTCATGTAAATGCTTTGCAAGACAATAAAAATCACCATCTCCAGAGACGATAATTGCTTTGTTAAAATTTAAAAACTCCTTCATAACCTGAAGGACAAGTTCAGCATCACAGTTGCCTTTGGTGGTCCCATCCTTGTACTCTAAAGTTGGTTTAAATATACAAATAAAGCCTGCTTCTTGAAGTCGGGTATACAAATCTTGATTTTTACTAACGTAACCAAGAAAAAGAAATGCTTTTGAAACACCGTACTTTTCCTTCAAATATATACGAAAACGGCACCAGTCAATTCGCCACCCAAGCTGACGAATGCTTAAATTCACATTTTGACTATCAATAAATGCATAATTGTTCTGCCCAATCATTTGTTGTATTGTACCATTCGTACAGACTCCATTATAAGAAATATTTGATAAAAGTTAATATTGTAGACTTATTCAAACCACCTCTCTCCACGGCGTACGACACGATTGGATGTTAAATAAACTTACGACCTATAGTATATAAATAATTACTACTATAAAGTAATAATTAAATATAATGGAAGGATTGTCAGAGGAAATTCTATGATAGGATAATTTTATATACAATATTGTACGTAAAGTAGAGTAGCAAAAAAGATTTGAATCAGATAAATATTCTATAAAAATATGAAATTTTACCACGGTTCGCCAAATGCATATTTATCATCACTTAAAAGAATGCAAGCAGAGGCAAGTGAAAGTGTAGAAGTGCCTGAGGATGAGTTAAAGTATGGGAATATATTTAACGCCACATTACGAGTATGCATTGGCAATGGCTGTTAGAACACATGGTCTAACATTTATTAATGATGATAAAACTATTGAGTTCGAAAATCCTGAATTGTTTAACCCTAATGAGTCCGTGTTTGTGTATGAGGTTGAAGTGTCTGAAAAATATGCACGACAAATAGATAATAATCAATTTGTAGTTGAAGGTCTTGAGGAGATAACACCAACACATAAGTATACACACAAGGCAGGTGAAATTGAACAATATTATGAGCTTAAAAACTGGAAGAAAAAGAATATCAATGAGTCTAATTCTTAATTTAAGTTTAGATAATTTACTCAATAGAAGAATCTAGACTATGAATAATGAAGTACGAATAGAAGAATCGTGGAAAATAGCTCTCCAAGAGCGGTTTGAAAGTCCTGAGTGGAGAACACTTTCTGAATTTGTGAAAAGTGAATACAAGGTAGCGAAAGTCTACCCACCTCCGAAATATATTTTTAATGCGTTTGATTTGTGTCCGTTTGTGAAGGTGAAAGTTGTAATACTAGGGCAAGACCCGTACCACGGTACGGCACAAGCACACGGCCTCTGCTTTTCGGTACCTGAGGGTGTCACCGTGCCACCGTCACTTCAAAATATCTACAAAGAACTACACGCAGACTTAGGTATTTCCATACCAACTACGGGCAATCTAGAGAAGTGGGCAGAGCAAGGTGTACTACTTCTCAATGCCACGCTCACGGTGCGCGCAGGGCAACCTGGTAGTCATCAGAACAAAGGCTGGGAAGAGTTTACTAATTCAGTGATACGAAAGATAAGTAACGAAAAAGAACATGTCGTCTTCATGCTCTGGGGTAACTATGCAAAGGCCAAGAGGGAACTAATAGATGCAAAAAAACACCTTGTGCTTGAAGCCACACACCCTTCACCCTTCAGTGCGTACAATGGTTTCTTTGGGTGCAAGCATTTTAGTCGCGCGAATGAGTACTTGCGTGCGAATGGTAAAAAAATAATTGCATGGTAAAACCCTTCGTTCAGAACGAAGGGTTTTAATACCACCCAAATGTGCTCAAATAAGATTGACAAGGAAGAGCACAAAGAACACTACAGAAGTCCAAAAATTCAGACTTTTCTCCCACTCCTTCATACTCAGGTCGCCATGAGCCTTTCTGTACTCCCGTTTCGGATTTTTATACCGAAGCCTCTTTCGTGTTATATGAGAAATAGGATAAATGAAAGTGGGATCAGTTTTTAGGAACCGCGGGTCAGTGTGTGTGTAGATGTCTGGAACTACTCCAGCGAACAGTGCGCATATAAGGAAAACAAATCCAAAAACTTTCATTTCTCCAGCAGGAAAAAACATACTCCAGAGAAGTCCTGCAATTAACCAAGTGAATAGAGAATGCGACACCTCCTTGAGAAACATGGTGATTGGACCTTCTTGCGTCATGGGTTGGATTTTCTTTACGTACTTGTCCCAGAAAAATTCAGGAACCATTACCATGTCAGGGGCTATAGCTCCGAGCATCCCAGCTACGAGAGCATACAGCCAAACTGTTTCATTTTCGACTTGCACAACATGGAATGTAACCATGGCTTGTGTAAGTGTAACTCCTACAACTGCATGCGTCGGGAATGTTTGTGCCATAGGGCACCTCCTTGGTCTTTTATTAGAAAATAACTAGTAAATACTAGATAATATTATACCATTAAATACGCTAATATGCAACATATTCATTTGACATATTGAAACCAAGGGTTATAATAACCACCATGAAAAAAGGGGCTGAAAATGAGGAGATTTCAATAGATATTGACTCTGGGAATGAGATAGTTCTCGAGGAGGGAGAAGTGAGTAATTCTGCTCTAAAGGCGAAGTTGAAAGAGCTTAGGAAAGAGTTACTCGCGACACAAAAAGAACGTGATGAAAACCTGGCGGGTTGGCAACGCGCAAAGGCTGATCTTGTTAACTACAGAAAGAATGTCAACGAGGATGCTGTGCGCGACAAGCGTCGAGCAAAAGCATCTGTCCTTGCATCTGTCATACCTGTCGTTGATAGTTTCGCATCTGCTATGCAAGACGTCTCATGGAAAGAAGTGGATGAGAATTGGCGAAATGGAGTCGAGCGTATTGCGGGGCAATTGAGCCAAGCACTCACCAGTCTCGGATGTACAGAATTTGGCGACGTCGGAGAACCTTTCAACCCTTTAATTCATGAATGTATGAGTATTGTGCCAACGCGTGTGGAAAAAGAAGATCACACTATTGCACAAGTACTTCAAAAAGGGTATATGATTGAGCAGGAACTTGTGCGCCCGGCAAAAGTAGTCGTGGCACAGATTCAAGAAAAGGAATAATATTATTTCTCTTTCATTATTTTTTAAAGACTTTATTAGAAGTAACCATCACGAAGTATGTCTAAAATTTTAGGAATTGACCTTGGTACCACGAACTCTGCTATGGCTGTTATTGAGGGAGGTGAACCAAAAATAATTGAGAATGAAGAAGGGAATCGCACCACGCCTTCTGTCGTGTCTATTTCAAAAACGAAGGAACGTGCGGTAGGTGTGGTGGCAAAGCGACAAGCTGTTACCAATCCGGAAAACACTATATATGGTATCAAGCGATTCATCGGACACTCATATGACGAGGAAGCTGTTCAGAAAGACAAGGAAATAGTCGCCTATAAAGTAAATAAAGCGGACAACGGCGGTGTACTCATAAAGATGGGTGAAAAAGACTATCGACCTGAGGAGATAAGTGCGATGATTCTTCAGAAGCTGAAGGCGGATGCTGAGCGAAAGCTCGGTGAGAAAATCACCCAAGCGGTGATTACGGTTCCTGCATACTTTAACGATTCACAGAGACAAGCTACCAAAGACGCAGGAAAGATAGCAGGCCTAGAAGTCCTACGTATCATCAACGAGCCTACAGCGGCGGCTCTGGCATATGGATTCAACAAGAAAAAAGACGAACAAATAGTGGTCTTTGACTTCGGTGGTGGTACGTTTGACGTGTCTGTACTTGAAGTAGGAGATGACGTTATTGAGGTAAAGAGTACCGATGGTGATGCGCACATGGGTGGTCGAGATATCGACCAAAAAATAGTGCGTTGGATTGCCGAGGAATTTAAGAAAGAATCGGGTATCGATGTTACGAAAGACCCACTCGCTCTACAAAGGCTTGATGAGGCCGCAGAAAAGGCAAAGATGGAACTATCTACTGTTATGGATACCGAAATCAACATCCCGTTCATCACCTCTGACGCAAACGGACCAAAGCATTTGTTACTTAAATTGAATCGTACCAAGCTCGAAGAACTTGCAGATGAGTTCATTCAGCGTTCTATCGCTATTACGAAACGAGCCATAGAAGCATCTCCGTTTAAGAAGGAAGAGATTGATGAGATTATTCTCGTAGGAGGACAGACCCGCATGCCTGCCATCGTAAAAGTGGTAAAAGAATTGTTTGGAAAAGAGCCTAACAAAACCATCAACCCGGATGAGGTGGTGGCGAACGGCGCGGCTATACAAGCAGGTATCCTACAGGGTGATGTAAAGGATGTTCTCCTTCTTGATGTTATTCCACTCTCCCTTGGTATTGAGACTATGGGAGGTGTATCGACAAAGCTTATAGAGCGCAACACGACCATCCCTACACAGAGAAGTCAAACCTTTTCCACCGCGGCTGATAACCAAACACAGGTAGAAATTCACATCACGCAGGGTGAGCGCGCAATGGCAGCAGACAACAAATCACTCGGACGATTTATTCTTGACAGCATTCCACCTGCACCGAGAGGTATGCCTCAGATTGAGGTAAGCTTTGATGTAGATGCGAACGGAATCTTGAAAGTGACCGCTAAGGATAAAGCTTCAAATAAAGAACAGTCGATAAAAATAGAAGCGAGTTCAGGACTCTCTGAAAGTGATATTAAGAGTATGCAAGGCGATGCTGAGACTCATGAAAAGGAAGATAAAGAAAAACGTGAATTTATTGAGACCAAAAACATTGCAGAGCAACTTATATATACCTCAGAGAAGTCGCTCAAGGAGTATGGAGATAAAGTCGGCGAGGATTTGAAAAAAGAAGTTCAAGAAAAAATTGATGCGTTGAAAAAAACAAACGAGGGTACGGATCGTCAGGCTATACGAAATGCTTCCGACGCGCTTTCGACATCGGTATCTAAAATTGGTGAGGCTATAAGTAAACAAGGCGATGCTTCAAAAGATACTACGGAGAAAAAGGATGATGATTCCAACAAAGAAGATAAGGGTACGGTACGCGATGCTGAAACAGAATAATATAGGACATACGCAAATGGCGCATTTCGTTGTCAAACTTCACAAAATGTCGTTCATCCCGCCGTGGCGGGACTCACTCCTTTTTGTTCGTTTTCCTAGAACTGCACTCGTTTGCGTAAGTCCTAAACATACAGATAAAAATCATAGATATGAGCAATAAAGATTACTACAGCATTCTTGGTGTTGATAAAAGTGCTTCCAAGGAAGAGATAAAAAAGGCTTTTCGAGGCCTTGCTCATAAGTACCATCCGGATAAAAAAGGTGGCGATGAGAAACGTTTCAAAGAGATAGGTGAGGCGTACAGTGTCTTGGGTGACGACAAAAAACGCGCAGAGTACGATGCTTACGGCAGGACGTTTAACGGTGCTGGAGGTGGACAAGGTGCAGGTGGCTTTGACTTTTCCGGTTTTACACAAGGCTTTGGCGGAGGAGGTCAGCATGTTGAGTTTGACTTTGGAGATATTTTCGGAGACATTTTCGGTGGTGGGGGGCGTAGTGCGGAGCGGAAAAGGGGAAGGGATATCTCAATTGATATTGAACTGACGTTTAAAGAGTCTGTCTTTGGTGTGGAACGTCGCGTACTTCTCATGAAGACTGGTACCTGTGAAGTGTGTAAAGGGTCTGGAGCCAAGGTAGGGACTGATACAGTTACCTGTGAAAGATGTAATGGTGCAGGAAAGGTCCATGAGACAAAGCAAACCATGTTTGGTGCTTTCTCTTCGACACGTGAATGCGAAGTGTGTTTTGGAAAAGGTTTTATTCCAAAAGAAAAGTGTCCTACCTGTAAAGGTGCGGGAGTGATGCGCCGAGAAGAAGAGATGACTATTGCAGTTCCTTCAGGAATTAACAATGGAGAGATGATACGTATGACGGGCGGAGGAGAAGCTGTATCGGGGGGTGTGCCTGGTGACCTCTATGTGAAAATCCATGTCAAGCAAGACCATCGTTTCAAAAAGGAAGGGTATGATATCGTTATGCCACTCTCTATCAAGCTCACTGATACTCTTCTCGGAAGTTCACAGAAAATTGAAACGAGGGGGGACCTGTACGTTAAAATAGAAATCCAAGTACCAAATAAGCTTTCACGTTCTGCAAAAAAAGCTGCAGAAATGTTGCGAGACGAAGGTATTTAAAACCAATGTTCAGTGAGACGACAGGCTCAGTAGTTAGTTCGCTCAGCAATATATCTGCCGATATTTTTGGTGTGTTGGGTGTGATAATTTTACTTGTCGCACTTGGTCTCACGTATGGTAAGAAAACACTTCTTGTAGTGCTTCTGTCTTTGTATCCGACTGCGCTCGTGACTCATTTTTTCCCATTTTACGGAGGTATACCTTTCGTGACTGGTACCATACCACTGAAGTTTGAGCCCTTGATGCTTTTTATACTTGCCCTTGTTGGGAGTATTTTTACGATAAAGAATTACATAGATACTTCGTACCAGATCCATTCATTTTGGCGTTTTGTTGAAATAATTTCACTTTCTGTGACTGCGTCCGGTTTAGGAATTGCTCTCCTATATCATATTGTTGAGATTGATAATTTCTATAATTTCAGTACTATACTTAATAGTCTTTTTGAGTCATCGACTGCCCTGTGGTTGTGGCTCATTGCACCTCTTGCAAGTATTTCTTTGTTTGTGCGGCGTTAGGTATTTAAAATATAGTTAAAAAACTCTAGAATGATAGATTCTTGTTTTCGTAGCCAAAAACTTTTTACATGACTGAAAAAATAGTTACAATTTCTATTTTTAGAATACATTCAAAAAGAATTGGAATTGTTAGGACATTATTGGGAGCCTTGCTCATGTATACCACTATTCCTTTTTTTATTTTTGTACATATGAGTATTACGATTTTTTTTTACAAAGGTATCTTGCGTCCACTCCTAGGTTTACCACCACTCTACACAAAAAACTATATCATCTTTGATAGGTTTGCTATTCGTGATCTACACTGGATTGATAGATTAAATTGTCAATTTTGTGAGTATGCTAATGGTCTTACTGTACTGATGAATGCAGAACTTGAACAAGTTGTACAGTTAAAAAAAGTTTCATTGATAAAAAGTGTGTTAATTGGCGTGTACCTTATTCCACAAACTGTGTTTTTTTTCATTGGTTTGCTCCTGACCTCCATTCCAACAGCTGTATTAATAAAACTACTGGGCTTACATAGAGCATCTTACATGCGCATTCATAAGTGCTTAATCGATGACTCCTACGCTGGTCATTTTTCAACCCCATTTATTTCGTTTATTAGATTTTATAAAGTTTCTGCCGAAACAATTGCATATAATTTAGAACAGATAGAATCTTCTTGGTGTCCAATAAAACATTTAGAAATGAGTAATAGAGTACACCCTGTTCATCATGGTAATTTTTATGCACGTAATGACTTGAATTCTGCAAAAAGAAAATTGGCAGAAGTGGGAAGTGTTTCAAGTAAACTACCAAAGTTCTAACTTTGATACGTATGAAAGAGGAAAAAGAATTATATAAAAAACCAATGTTTATTTTTGAAATACCAGTCCTTATTATTCGTGGAATACTTTGGTTTCCTGCGTTATTTCTTGTACATTTTTTTCTAAGGATGGAAGTGAAGGGAAAAGAAAATTTACGAGACATTCCAAATGGAAGAGTATTGTTTGCTGCAAATCACTCAAGTGAAATTGACCCTTATGCTTTTCAATATTCACTTTCTTTTCCTTCAAAATTTGTTCCCCTATATTTTGTTTCTTTGACCGCTAAACATTATCCTGTGAGTAAATTTGGTTTTAGGTCATTTATATATGGTGGGTTATTTTTTCAGCTTATGGGAGCTTACCCTGTATACAAAGGTTTGCGAGATTATGAGACTGCGTTTGTAAATCATATACGTATTCTTGAAAAAAATCACTCTGTATTAATTTTTCCAGAAGGTGGTATGCAGAAAGGTCAAATAGGTGAAGCGCGACCTGGGTTTATTTATCTAGCCAAAAGAACAAAGGCAATTATTGTACCTGTGAGAATAGCAGGTACTTCAAATTTAAATCTTAAATCAATTTTTTCATTTCAAAGAAAAATTACTATTATATTTGGTAAACCTATTTCGCATACGGAATTACGTGGTGAGATGGAAGAGCTTTCTGAATATGAATTAAAAATGTATGCACAAGAGATCATGAAGAATGTTAGAAATCTATAGAAGGTGAAAAGATGTTTAATACATTTCTATTCGTAGAGTAAAATATAAATAATAAAACTGTTTTACAACAGGTACATATGTCAAATAAACATACTATTCATAATAAAACTGATAAAGCGAAACATGAGTATGATTTTGCTTTTCTTGTCCATCCAAGAAATATCCAAGATATATATAAAAAATTCCCCTTTTTTAAAATTATTCCTGTTGTTTTGTTCATGTTTTTCTTTAAAAATATTTCTCCAGTAATTTTAGCAACGGTACGAGGGGCTGTTGATGAAAATGGAAAAAAAATAAAAGGGGTCATAATTAGTCTTCCGATTACTGCGGAACAAATGTTGCGTGATAGAAATCAAGCAAAAAAACAAGTGTTTCGAGCAATTAAAAAAGCGAAAAAATTAGGTGCAACGTATGTAGGACTCGGATCGTTTACCTCGGTTGTTACCTCAGGTGGTGAAGATGTCCGTGGTTTAGTAGAAGGGGTACATGTGACCAATGGAAATGCTCTCACAACCAGCATGACGTATTTAGGTATTCAAGATTTAATACGTAATTCTGCTGTTTCAGAATCAAACATAGCAATTATAGGTGCCACAGGCTCAATTGGTTCTGCAGTTACGGAGTTGTTAACCAAAGATGGGTCTTTTGGCACGTTGTATATTGTGGGCCGGACTCCATCTCATATTCAAAAATTGTTACAAAGAATTACTCCACATCCACATTCACATAGAGTAATTGAGACGAGTATGGAAGAGGCTTTACCTAAAGTCGATATAGTTCTCATCGCCACAAGTGCAAGTGGGACTGTTGTTCAGGCAGATTTATTAAAGAAAAATGCAATTGTGTATGATATTACACAGCCCAAGAATACTCCTGAAGATTTACTCATAAAGAGGCCTGATGTTACATTTATTGATGGAGGTCTTATTAAGTTGCCAGACCATATACATGTTGGATATAATTTCGGAATACCAACAAACACGAGCTTTTCCTGTTTAGCTGAAACAATATTACTTTCACTCGCACGTTACCCAGATGATTTTTGTGTTGGAAACGTAACCTTGGAGCAAGTAAAATACGCAGAAACCCTGGCAAATCGTTATAACTTTTCACCTATACGTCATACCTGAAAAAAGTAAAAAGTAGAGAGTATGTTTTTTGATACCTATCCTTATTTGTTCCCATTTGTCACAGGAGTGTTCACATCCTTCGCTGGAGTAGTAATTTTATTTAGAGGTTGGAAGTTACCCCAAGCAAGATTTTTTGCGTTGTTTACATTTGCGCTCACTATGTGGTTATTTTTAACTACTTTCATGATTAATAACTGTGAGAATGCAGAATTTGCAGTGATGGTTGATAGGGTTATCTACTTTTTTGCTATTGCAGTGCCTGCAGTCATTTTTCATTTTTCTAGTATTTATTCAGAAAATAAGAAGAGAAAATCATTAGTGATATTGGCATACACTCTGATGGTGATTTTTTGGTTTTTTGTTTGGTCACCATATTTTATTGATGGATTGAATCATTTTTCGAATGGTTGTCATTCTCAGGCTAGGATATTGCATCATGTTTATTTAGTATATTTTGGTTTTTTTTCCACCATTGTATTATTTGACATCCTTACTCTCTTTCGAAACGAGACTTCTCATCCAAAACGAATACAACATATACTCATATTTTTTGTTCTCTTTGCAAATGAATTAGTTGCAATAAGTGGATTTCTTCCTGCCTATAATGTAAATAGTTCTTTAGTTACCTATTCTTTAAGTTTCTTTGCTACAACAATTCTTATGTACGCGATGTTTCGACACAACTTGTTCGAGCTAAAAGTGGTAGCAATGAATGTTTTTATAGGACTTGTTGTTGTTGCGTCTTTTATACAGGTTTTTATTGCTGATACACCTGTTTTGCAAGTAGTTAATGGTCTTGTTTTTATTGTAATTGTTTTTCTTGGTTTTCTGGTCACAAAAAATGTTCGAGAGGAAATTCAGAGCAGGCAAAAAGGAGAAAAACTTGCGCGCTATTTGGCAAATGCAAATGCTCGATTACGTGAACTCGACAAACAAAAAACCGATTTTGTTTCTATAGCCTCACATCAGTTGCGGAGCCCGATAGCTGCAATAAAAGGATATGCTTCTCTCGTGAGCGACGGCACGTATGGTGAAGTGCCTGCGACTCTATTCGAACCAATACACCGAATTCTTGAATCAGGCCAACGAATCGGTATCATGGTGGACGACTTCCTCAATATTACACGAATTGAGCAAGGTCGTATGATATACAACATGGTTCCGCAAAATATTTGCAAAATACTTGAAACAGTTATCGAGGAACTTCGTGTCGTAGCGGAAGAAAAAGGTCTTTCGCTACACATGACGTGTGATAATAAAAAAAATTATCTTGTGAAAGTTGACGAAGGAAAAATGAAACAAATTTTTTCAAACCTCATTGATAATTCAATTAAGTATACGCAGACAGGGTCAATAATGATTTCAGTTACAACTTTGGATCCGGAACATAAAATGCTGGTTAAAATTAAAGATACGGGAATAGGAATAGCATCAGAAGAAATTCAAAACTTGTTCCAAAAGTTTAACCGTGCATCAAATGCAAATGATGCAAATGTGCTAGGTACAGGTCTGGGGCTCTACATTGCCAGAGAAATCATGAAGGCGCATGAGGGCTGGATAAACGTTGAGTCGGAAGGGGTGGGGAAGGGTAGTACATTTACTGTTGAGCTCCCTGTCTGCGAAGAAAAATCTGTTCCGTCCAAAGAGGAGAAGCATAATTAGCAAAGGACTCTGAGCTTTGCTATAGTGTTCTGTATGGAAACAAAAAAAAGACTATTATCTGGTGTAAAGCCAACAGGAAGGCCTCACTTAGGCAATTATCTTGGTGCAATGCGTCAGTTTGTTGACCTTGCAAAGTCACATGAGAGTTTTGTTTTTATTGCTGATTATCATGCATTAAACAGTATACACGACGCAAATCAGATGAGGCAAAACACTATTGATTTGATACTCGACTATTTAGCCATAGGTCTTGACCCGAAGGAAGTAGTTTTGTTCAAGCAGTCAGACCTTGCTGAACACACTGAGCTTTGCTGGATATTCAACACATTTACAACAATGCCGTACCTTATGCGTGCTCATGCCTACAAAGACGCACAAGCAAAGAATAAAGAAATAAACGTTGGAACGTTTGATTACCCAATGCTTATGGCTGCGGATATATTGCTCTATGAACCCGACATCGTTCCTGTTGGTGCCGACCAAAAGCAGCATGTGGAATATGCACGCGATACTGCAGAAAAATTTAACTCTCTCTTTGGTGCTACGTTCAAACTTCCCGAACCCTACATCCCTAAAGAAATTGCGATAATTCCTGGTGTCGACGGACAAAAAATGAGCAAGAGTTACAACAACACTATTCCGCTTTTTGCTGACAGTGACGTCATTAGAAAAGCCACTATGTCTATTGTCACAGACAGCCTTGGTGTTGAAGAGTCCAAAGATCCCGAGAAGTGCAATATCTTTGCACTTCATAAGCACTTTAGCAAAGACATGCTTGCTGACCTTGAGAAACGCTACAGAGAGGGAGGTATTGGTTACAAGGAGAGTAAGGAGATACTTGCAGACAATATCTTGAAGTTCGTCACACCTATGCGTGAACTTCGCTCCGAACTATCAAAAGAGAAGGGTTTGATAGAAAAAGTGCTGGAACAAGGACGTGAGAAGGCACATGCTGTAGCATCTGCAAAAATGCAAGACGTAAAGAAAAAAATTGGAGTACTGGTGTAATTTTAAAAGATAAATATTTACCTATGAATGAACGAACATTAATAGACGACCTTCACGGAAGTGTGGACCAAGAAATTACCGTCAAAGGATTGATTGATGTCCGTCGTGATCATGGAAAACTTATTTTTTTAGACATACGAGATAGATCGGGTTTTGTGCAAGCTGTTGTGTTGCCAAATCATACTGAAGCACTTATTGTCGCACAAATGTTGAAACCCGAAAGCTCTGTTTCAGTGAAAGCGAAGGTCAACAAACGACCGGAAAAAATGGTAAACAAAGAACAACCAAACGGTGACATAGAACTTGAACTCCTTAATATAGAAATCCTCTCACTCGGTGGGGAACTGCCATTCGAGAAAGATGCTGATATCAACCTTGATACCAGCCTCGACAACCGACCGTTTACCCTTAGAAACACTAGGAATAGAGCCATTTTTAAGGTACAACATGAGATACTACAAGCCTACCGTTCATTTTTGGTCAGCAAAGATTTTACTGAGTTTGAGGCACCAAAAATAGTTGGAGATGATGCAGAAGGTGGTGGAAATATTTTTCGTGTCGAATACTTTAAAGATCGTTGGGCATATCTTGCTACAAGTCCACAGCTCTATAAACAGATAATGGTGGGAGTGTTTGAGCGAGTATTCTCTATCGGGAACGTGTTCCGCGCAGAACTACACTCTACCAGTCGTCACATAAACGAGTATACCTCACTCGACGTCGAGATGGGCTTCATCAAAGATCATACCGACATCATGCGTCTTGAGGAAGAATTTATGCAACACCTCTACACCGCACTTGAGAAAAATTGCAAGACAGAACTCGCAATATTTAAAGCTGAGCTCCCAATGTTGCCAGTAGGTTCTTTTCCTTCAATGAAACTGAGAGAAGCCCTAGCACTCATCGCAAAGGAAACAGGTGAAGACTGCGTTAACGAGCCAGACTTGGCACCTGAACATGAACGATGGTTGTCGAAGTATGCACAAGAGCATTTTAAGAGTGACTACATTTTTATCACGCACTATCCTGTTACCAAGCGACCATTCTATACCTACGAAGATGAAAATGACAAAGGGTATACCAAGAGCTTCGACCTTCTCTTCCGAGGAGTTGAAATCACTACCGGAGGTCAACGTATACATAAGTATGATGAACTGGTAGAAAAAATGAAAGCAAAGAATCTTGTTCCAGAAAATTTCTCTTTCTATCTCCAGATTTTCAAGAGTGGTATGCCGCCACATGGCGGATGGGGTATGGGACTAGAACGACTTACACAGAAGATACTTGGTCTTGAAAACGTGAAAGAAGCAACACTTTTCCCTCGTGAGATTAATCGTATCGATACACTCTTGTCGGAATAATAACTAGAATTTCTCAACAGAAATCATATATAGACATTACACGCCTTTGTGTTTATGCATGATATACTACGCCTGTGGAAGAGTATCAGATACGAACAAAAGTCTTTGATGGGCCGTTGGATATGTTGCTCGCGCTTATTGAAAAGCGGAAGCTTTTGATAAATGATATCTCTCTTGCGGAAGTCACTGACGATTACTTAAAACATTTGGAACGTCTCGCAGAGGTACCCTTGGCTGAAGTAGCGCAGTTTGTTCTGGTGGGTGCCACGTTACTCCTTATCAAATCAAAATCTCTCTTGCCTGTACTTTCATTCACACCTGAAGAACAGGATTCTATTGCAGACTTGGAAATAAGGTTAAAAATCTTTGACACGTATAAAAAAATATCGAGAGGACTGGTAGAGCTCTATGGTACACATACAATGTATTCTAGACATGCCGTGCGAAGAAGAAGGGTTGAATTTTCACCCGATGCAACCATGACCTTAGAAAATATTACTTTGGCAATGGGAGGTGTTCTTGCAAATTTACCTAAATTTAAACCAGCACTTACAAAAACCGTTGTACAGAAAGTAGTTTCTCTTGAAGAAATGATGGATAGATTGAGTAAGCGTATAAACGATGGTATGAAAGTATCTTTCAGACAATTTTCTGGAGGAGCATCTGAGGGCAAGCTTAATGTCATTGTTTCATTTCTGGCTATGCTAGAATTGGTACATCAAGGAATAATCCGTGTAGAACAACATGAATCTTTTTCAGATATTCATATGCATACCGACAAGGTGCAGGTACCACGATATGGGTGATTGTTAGTATTTTTTTTAATTCATTGTATTGTACAATAAACAACCATGGCACTTGAACAAAAACTTGAAGCAGTACTCTTTTATAAAGGAGAGTCAGAAACAAAAACCAAGCTTGCTAAGCTACTAGGTGTGACTCCTGAAGAGATTGAAGAAGCGGCTGTCAAACTTGGCACAACACTTTCTTCCCGCGGTATCCGACTTTTACGAGTACAGGATCAGCTGGAACTAGTAACTGCTCCAGAGGCGAGTGAAGCAGTTAATAATGTACGGAAGGAAGAACTTGTTCGAGATCTGGGGAAAGCAGGCTCAGAAACTCTAGCGGTCGTCCTGTATAGAGGTCCAGTTTCGCGTGCAGATATAGACTATATTCGTGGCGTTAATTGCGCATTTATACTTCGAAATCTGCAAGTGCGTGGGCTTGTACAGCGTATTTCAAACCCAAATAACACTCGTTCATTCCTGTATGAGGCAACACCAGACTTGCTTAAGCATCTAGGGGTTACGGAGATTACAGGTTTGCCTGACTACCAAGCCATGCGAGAAGAACTGGAAAAATTTGAATCAGAAATACAAAAGTTGGAACAGTCTGAACTTGTGGTTGAGCAAAAAACAAACATATGATACACACTGAAAACAATATTCCGGAAGGTGACACCAAACTTGATCATACCCTCTACATACCCGCGCGTGCTGAAAATGAGACCGTGAAGTATGAAGGCAATCATGTTAAAGAAAAAATTTTTGCCATGATAGGTGCCTTTGCTGTTACCGGTCTTGTGGCAGTGAGTGCTGTCGCATATTGGCAACCGAAAGAAAAAAAAGAAGTGACCGCAGTAGTTCCTGTACTTATAGAAAACGTTCCCAAGCCACCAGATACAGTTAATCCGTTTCAAACACTGGACATTGAAGCAAAGTCCGCGGTTGTGTATGACATTTATCAGAACACTGTGCTGTACGGACTGCGTGAGCAAGAACAGATGCCTCTCGCCTCACTTACCAAACTTATGACAGCTTTGGTGGCAACAGAAACTCTTGATCAACAAAAAAACATAGCAATTTCGCAATTTGCATTGGAAACTGAAGGTGATTCAGGTTTCCTTGTAAACGAGTCATGGAACATTCGCGATCTTATTTCCTTTACGATGGTTACTAGCTCCAATGATGGCGCGGATGCACTTGCTGCTGCGGCAGGTTCTCTGTTTGAGTCCACTCCATCAACCTCACCTGAGTATGCCAAAGTGGATGCTTTTGTAAAAAAGATGAACAGTAGGGCGCATGAGCTTGGATTGCAAAATACTACGTATGTGAATGCCACAGGTCTCGATGAAGGGTATCGTAACGGAGGTGTAGGTACAGCACAAGATATGTCGACACTAATGACGTATATTTGGGAACATGAGCCACAAGCTATTCTACATACTGACATGTATAGTCATGAGTATGTTTCTTCAGATGGATTTCTTCACTCTGCCTTGAACACCAATGAGTATGTCAATACTATTCCTGGACTTCAGGGGAGTAAAACAGGCTACACTGATTTGGCAGGGGGAAATCTTGCAATTGTATATGATGCCGGACTGAATCATCCGATTGTTATTGTGGTCTTAGGCTCAAGTCGTGAAGGACGATTTTCAGATGTGGATACGCTTGTGGATGCTACCTATGAATACATTGCAAGTGGATGGTATGAGTATGATTTGCTTACTGCTGGAAGTACCTCGAAGATTTAATAAGAACAAGTCGAACTGTATCCATTTGCGTAAGTACAATAGAGGGTCTCCTAAGTAAGTTCAATTTTAAATCTAGAAGAGCTTGTGGGAGTGAAACCACAAGCTCTTAGTTTGTGACCTAGTTTTTGGTAGGCCATAGGTATTCCTTTGTTTCGTCGAGAAGCCTATGTATCATAGATATCTTCTCTGGGTCTTCTGTGTGCCTCAGGATTCGCTCAAGGTTGTCACGCTGTACCAAAAGAAGCATGGCTATGTAAGTATCGAATTCCCTTGTCGATTCACCCATTTCCGCGAGACGTCGTATACCGTATTGGATAGCATCGACATTGACCAGACGAATACCCAATACCTTGTCGTGAGGTGTAGCGTATTCTACTGACCTAATGATTTTACGAAAGAGTAAAGGTGCTTTGTTTACTTCAGGTTTAGTAGCCATAGGTTACTCCCGCGGTTAATTTGATTTGGGCTTCTTGAAGCGTAGTATCTAAAAACGTAGTATATCCCAAATATATAATTTGAAAAGGATTTTTTCCACCTAGTATAAGTAAGGAACAGTGAAGCGAATTAATACCATACCCAACTAACCGTTTCTCGGTAGGCGCCATTGCGAGCCCGCAGGCGTGGCAATCCATGGCGTTAGAAATACAAAACAGTTAATTGATGATGATGTAAATACTCCGCTAGTAAGTTCCACTTTTTGAGGATTTGTGTAAGTAGGTGTTGTGGAGGGTGTGATAGAGTGAAAATAAGTACTTTTGTCTTGATTCACTTTTTGATATTTTTGTTTAAGTTGCTTTTGGGGTGGATGTTTGGGGAGTGAGGGTACTTTTAATAATACATTTTTTGATAAAAAATTAACCTCATCAAAACACGATGAGGTTAATTAAGTTCCTGAGTAGAGTTTTAATCACACCACTCATAGAATTCGGTTTCAAGAAGGATCCTATAGAGATCTTTTGCAGAAAGAGTATGCAGTTTATTACCTACACCCATCAAATGCCGTTCAGTAAATTTATATCCAATACTCATATAGAACTTGGCTTGAAATGCCATTTGAAGAAGATCTGCATCTTTGACAATTTTTGCACGGACACTTTCACCTTTTTCAAAATCATCAAAACATTCTTGCATACCAGAACTGACTGATGAAGGGAGTCTGGATATAAAATCTTTGAATGCTTGTCGCTCACCTGCCTTCTTGTCAAAATACCTTTTGTTTAATTTGTTTGCATCACCAGTTCTTGGTTCGGCATTATCGTGAAAAAGTGCTTCACATACAACTGGTCCAGGATTCTGACCTTCCAGCATAGCAAGTATGAATGCAATCTGAGTTACAAAACAGGTATGTTCTGCATCATTCTCAACCATACCGTGTCGTAAACCTGCGCGTTGCCATCCTGAGCGTGGGGTTCGGTTCATTTCAAACATCTCAAAAATTGCGTTGACGATATCTTTTGTGGACATAAGGGTTCTCCTTTTTGAAGAGTGAGGGTTATGAATCGACGATGTAATTTCTGATTTGAAATGTACAGTAATTATCTTAAATGTAAAATAGTCCTGTTTTATAAACTTTTAGTAGATTCAGTTAATACAAAGTGCGAACAAAAAGACTTGTTCGTACACCTAAAACTTGATTTTACGCAGCTTATAAGAGTGTGCGGGCTTGCAGTTATGGCAAGTATTCTGTACACTTCTTCAAGTGAACTCAAAAGCTTCAATGGGCCCGCCCCGTTAGAAGTTGTTATGTAAGTTACAATTGTGGCAACCTATAAAACTAAAATTTGAGTTTCAAAATTCTGAATAGAAGTATCAGAGACTTCTAACGGGGCCCGTAGCTCACCTGGTAGAGCGCCTCATTTGCACTGAGGAGGTAGGGGGTTCGAGTCCTCTCGGGTCCACAAAAAACACACACACGTCGAAAGACGTGTTTTGTGTTTTTTTGTGGACCCGAAGCAAGGTGCCAATGCACCTTGCGTGAGGACTCGAACGGCGCAGTCATCCTCCAAAGGAGGAGACGAGCGTAGACGAAACGCACTTAGTATTTTGCGAGTTCTCGAAGCAAAATACTTAGTGACGTATCGTCGAGTCCTCTCGGGGACGAATGAACGATAAATATCTAAGTTTCGAGATGTGTTTGTGATATTATGCATAAATCAATATACTAAATCAGAATGCATACACGTATTAAATGGTCTTATGGAATTTTTGCAATATTATTTTCTATAATAGTTTTGTTTGATTTTCTTATTTTATTTCAATCTTGGGAAGATGGCGTTCTACTGCACCCGCAACTACAACAACATTTTTATATCAATCCGTTTCTAATGGTTTATTTTTGGT
>LCFC01000002.1:0-2054 GCA_000998805.1 Parcubacteria group bacterium GW2011_GWA2_43_11 | reverse complement strand
GTAAACTTAAATGTTCATAACAAACAACTACATTATGTGACGAATGGTACAATGAATTTACTTCCACAAGCACGTAAGGTGGGGTTGTCTGGTTTTATATGAGATTTTTTACATCATTCTTAACACTAGTGGTACTCCTTCTGTGTGTTTTTTTTGCTTTTTCATACTTTGATAGTAAGTATTTACTCGTAGCGACGGATGCAGAATATGCAAAAAATACTGGTACACAACTTCTAGAGTTGTTCCTAATCGTGTCCATAGCAGCTGCGATGTTTCTTTCTTTACTCATCTACTCTGTTCTTTCTACCCAAAACGCCGCACGACGAATGGCGTATGCGATATCTAAAGATATGTCATTTTCTAAAGAGCAATTTAGGCGTTTCTATGAATTGAGCCCCGTTCCGTATCTACTCATTTCACCAAAAGGTACGATTACGCGACCGAATAAAGCATCGCTACGATTCTTTGGGAGGACTGAAGAAGATTTAATTGATAAAAATATTTTTTCATTCCTCTCTCTACCTGAGCATAGTGAGAAAATTATGCGGTACAAAGACAGTGCAGAGCGACGTATACCCGTGGAGCAAAAAGAAGTGCAGGTGCTGTTGGATTCAAAAGAGTTACGGTGGGCACTCCTATCGATTGAGGATATTACGACACCCGGATCTCATGAGCACAATTGTCTCGTCACGCTTGTAGATATACATGAACAGAAAGAGCTTGAACGAATTAAAACTGAGTTCCTCTCGCTTGCATCGCACCAAACACCTTACTCAATCTCTCTCGAATAGAAATGGGTAGAGTGAAGGTGGAAAAAGAATCTGCTGATGTGGAGGCTCTTACGAAGAGTGTTATTGAAGAGCTTGAGCCGACAGCTCTAGAAAAGAAAATAGTTATGGAAACAACGTTTGTGGGTGACCTTCAACTTGATACAGATACTCGTCTGGTGCGTATAATTCTTCAAAATCTGCTTTCAAATTCACTTCGCTACACAAAGGAAAACGGTAAAGTCTTCATACGATTGTCGGGCTCAACATCTCGGATTCGTTTTGAGGTAGAGGACACTGGCGTTGGTATTCCGCCAAACGAACAGGGAAGTATTTTCTCAAAACTCTACCGAGCGACCAATGCTAAGGAAATAGAAGCAAATGGTAATGGTATTGGTTTATACATGTGTAAAGAGCTTGTAGAAGGTTTAGGTGGTACTATTACGTTTGTAAGTAAGTTGGGAGAGGGTACAACATTTACCTTTGAACTACCTCGATAATTTTTTATTATAGTGTAATTGTAACGTTGTATGAATGGAAAAAAAATACTCATGGTTGATGATGATTTGGCATTTTGTGAGATGTTATCGGAAATACTTAGGGATGAAGGTGCTGAGGTACTGGTAGAACATGATGGTGCTGCAGGGATAGAGAAAGCACTGAGCGAGCATCCGGATCTCGTACTTTTTGATGTCATGATGCCAGTAATGAGTGGAATAAAAGCTCTAGAAAAACTTCGTGCTGACGGATGGGGAAAAAATGTCCCTGCAATACTCCTTACCAATGTCAACCAACCAGATGCAATGGCAGCTAGTCTAGAGAATGGTCCTCCTACAGAATACCTGCTCAAAGTAGATTGGACACTTGATCAAATAGCTGAACGAATTAAGAAAATTCTTGCGGCATAACGTGCTTTGCTGTAGGTTTGCTTTCAAGTGGATGCATCACGCATGAGTTCTTGTGGTGTAAGGAAATATGATGCAGTCAAAAAAATTTATAAAAACAAAGGAAAATTTTATCTGCGAGCAGTGCGGTTTATCTGTTGAAGGAGATGGGTATACCAATCATTGTCCGCAGTGTTTGTGGAGTAAACATGTCGATGTTCATCCAGGAGACAGAAAAGCAACCTGTAATGGAATGATGCGTCCCGTCCAAATAGAATACAAAAGCGATACGTATGTTATCGTGCATCGATGTGTACTTTGCAAACATACAAAACGAAATAAGTCGTCACCTGTGGATAATTTTGAGGCGATTATTCAGCTCTCGGCAACACCGTATAAGAAA
>LCFC01000001.1 GCA_000998805.1 Parcubacteria group bacterium GW2011_GWA2_43_11 | reverse complement strand
TCCAATTATCCTTGGATCTGGGGCAAAAAAAATTCTTGAACTCAAAGAGGCAGGGGTATTTGAGAGTGAGTGGACAACCATACTCGTAGCCTCACTCGTTGCCTTCACCTCCGGCATTGCAAGTATCCACTATCTACTCAAGTTCCTTAAAAACCATACATTATATGTATTTGTAGTCTACCGAATACTCCTCGCACTTCTTGTATTTGCTATTGTTTAGCTATGCTATTAAGGAGGTCGGACCCCTCCTTAATAATAGAAGAAGCGAATGTTATTACTTAATGATTTTCAATTCGCGCACAAAACTAATTAAAATGAAGGCACCTAGAACGGCAACTATAGTACTGTAGATGTTAAAGACGCTTATTGAACTTCGACCAAAGTAACACACGAACCATCCACCAAGAACAGCACCATCTATGCCTAGAATGACATATAGTACCTTGTTTTGTCGTGTATCGTATCTCACGGATAAAGAAATAATCCAACCCGTTATCGTTCCTACTATAATCCAAATTATAAAGTTCATGATAGATAGGGCATATACTAATAATGTCACCCACAACAAAGCACTTGTTCCTTTACAAGAACACATGTTAGAAGTAAAACCTTATGCACACAATATTAAAGAAAAACTCATTACGAGTTCGCCTCAACAATTCAGGGAATAACAACCACAGGATGAATGCTACAGACGAGGAATGATCATATTTATTACAAGATAAAATTCAATTAAATTATTGTTAAAACCGACACAAATAGTGATGTTTAATAAAACAACGAATCCTGAGTTTTGTACTCAGGGCTCAAACACTATGCACATATATGATGAAGTTTGTATGAAATTGCGTAATTAGTTGATTACTCTTTAATCGTGCTTATATAGGTACTATTTCTATAAGAACACAGTACTTTACATCTCCAAATAAATACGTAATACTTATATCCTCATCCATGTCATTCTTTCTTATATTCATCTGGATTATAGGCATAACAAGCTTCACACTCCTCGGCAGTGTGTACGCTAAAAAAGTACAGAAACCAGACCTCCTCATAGCCTTGTACGTAACATTTACACTAACCGCACAACTACTTGCTGTGAAGATTTCTGCTTTTGACCTAGGATTTACGACACTATACGGACCCAGTGGAGTTCTACTCTTCTCAGTGACATATCTTTTTACTGATATTGTAAACGAGAGATTTGGAAGAAAAGAAACCCAAAGAATGATTCTCATTGCTTTCATTACACAGGTTGCAATGGTGTTTTTCTTTTGGTTAAGCATACAGCTAACACCAGCACCATTCTGGACAGCGCAAGACATGTGGGCAACTATATTTGGGACAGTTCCTCGTATTACCGTCGCAAGTTGGATAGCATTTCTTATAACAGAAAACATAGACGCATACGTTTTTAGTTGGTTTAAGGCAAAAACACACGGAAGACATTTATGGGCTAGAAATGTCTTTAGTACAATTCCTGCACTGACTCTTGATAGCCTCATATTTCTACCAATAGCTTTTGCCGGCGTCATTCCTCTATGGCCTCTTATTGTCGGACAAACAATCATCAAGTGGCTTGTTGGTTTGATAAACATACCTTTTATGTACCTGAACAAGTGGGTGCTAGGTAGTGAGAAAATTGACCTAAATCAAACCAACTGATTGACGGGGATGAATAACTATTATATACAGTGTAAAGTACTGGGTGATTTCATCACGAAATTTACCAAAACAGAGAGGGGAATCAAATGAAAACAAAAGCAACTACGGAATCCGTAGTATTTTCGCTACGGGTAGTACTTACTGTTGTATTTGGGCGCACTTTGTCAAGAAATATTGAAGAAGCTTATAATTTTCTGACTTTCCTTACGGGTCTAATTTGCACTGCGGAAAATTATGAGCAGCTTCGAACAGCATGCACTCCGCATATTTTCAGACTGTACCCGTCTTTGGATAGTCCTGACATGCACCGAGCTTACAGCGAACTAGTTACACTTCTCGACACTGAAGAGGAAAAAAAATATCCTGATCTTGTCATTTTCCGGTGGATGTCTAAACTTCTTTTGAAGATGAACTCCATAGACGGCGCTTACGAATTCACCCCATGTTCTTTCAAGGTGATGTAGATATCACTACTCACAAACAATCGCTTACTACGAGCCATGGACCCCCCATGGCTCTGTTTGTATCAGTTTATAGGGTGTCAAGTTACTAACTTTTTTGCTTGAAGTCTTTCACCATTGCATTAAAGGAGTTCCAGAGAGATTGTTGTACCTCTTCATATTTTTCGGAATACATAGCATCAACCTGTTCTGCACATTCTTTTGTCACCCTCTCATCAGCATAGATATCAAGAAGAATCTTTGCACGCTCTACTTCAATTGCTTTTACACAACCGAAGTGCAGTTCAGTAGCACTGTTTATATCTTGCAAGTTCTCAGAAACTCGTTGCATCCGGTAATCAAACTTTTTCATAAAGTCAATTTGTTTTTGGAGAGCAAAATCGAGTTCAGATTGAGATGCAGCACTAAAGTATGATCCGTTTCCGTTTTCAGCAATAGCATTAAGTTGTTCGGCCGCCTCATCATCGACATCAAAGCCAATAACGTTTGCCGTTACAGACAACCCGCGCTCTTCCATACTTTGTACCACCGCCACAGGGTCGCCATCACATGTTTCTATACCATCGGAGATAAGAACGATGGAGTTGTTGTACGTATCAGTGTTGTATGGTTTCAGAATTGCGTATGCTTTTTCAAGTGCATCCGCAATAGGAGTCCATCCTGTTGGTTCAAAACTTTTAAGTGTCCTCTCCATCTTAGCACCGTCCGCAGAACCAAACGTGTATAGCTCTTCTATACCTGCACAAGATGCTTTTTTGTTTGCATCAGTGTTGTCACCTTTGTGGCCATAAACCACAACACTCACCTGTATGTTTGTGCCACTCAACTGTGCAACAAAATCTTCCACCGCTTTTTTCGCCATGTCTATTTTACGCTCGTCACCAACTTTGCCTGCCATAGAACCGGAAGCATCAAAAATAAGCACGACATTATTTTCCTTTGGAGTTGGTTCGGTGCCCGCAAATGAACCAGCCCGAATAGCACTGCTACATTGTGTCAAATCAGCTTTGTTCACAGCATACAACTCATTAAACTCGTTGATACAAGTTTTGGAAAATACACGAGTATCGGAGCCTGCAATATCATTGATAGCATCCTTTACAGAATCTTGTGAATTTGTCATTAACACAAATGCAAATACAACGACAATGATAATAAATATAATGAGGACAATTTTTTTCATATTTTCAATAGTATCAATTAATCAATAGGGGCTTCGTAAGAACCTTCCTCATCCTCATACTCTCGCGTGTTCGGTGTTTCAAGAAGGTCTTCATCATTTCCTGTGTATGAGCGCGTGGTAGGAGTTTCATTCATACTTTTTTCACCGTCTGAGAATGACTGTGTGGTAGGCGTTTGTTCCCAACTACCAGCTGGACCCTTGTAAGTGATGGTGTTGGGCGTTTCTTCCCATGAATGCACTCCGTCATTGTAAGTAAACGATGTTGGAGCTAGCTCCCATTGCATAGTGTCACTTGTGAAATTGAGTGATGTCGGTGTCTCTGTCCACTCACCCCTATCGTCCGTATAAGTGCGCACATTACCTTCATTGGAACCAACACCGCGTGAAGCGTTAGTTGTTTGAATTGCAAAAATTCCTGCAACAAGTACCAAGCAAGCAATACTTAATTTAAGTGTGTTTTGTTTTAGATATTTCATACAAAATAATACGTAGTAATAATAGACGCAACGCACAAAGCGTTTTATCCTACCACTATACCAGTTGCCAATTATAGGTGTACAGGTGACAAAAAGTACATCTACACCCTGTTTCCGTTAAAAACATATTCGATGCCTAAGACACACGAGCACAAAAAAATCTGTGTACATCAAAGTTATTGACAATGCTGGTAACTCACGAGTCGTTGTTGTACCAGCACTCCAGCCATTTTCATTTTCATGGTGGCAGTACACTATCGCACTTCTATGTATATTCCTTTCCGCATACATTGTTATACGCATTAAGAACAGTTCTTTATGACACGTATATGACATTTGTCAATGTATTCCAACCCTTGACAAATTCAAAAATAGAAATATTGTAGTAAGCAGAATTGTTAATATAGTAGGTAGAAGAAAAAAAAGGCAAAAACTGTTTTTCCCCGATCAAAAATCCAAAAAAAGGTGCAACGATGAAAAACTCCAGTGTGCTTCTGTTTCAAACCGCCCAAAGTGGTAATTTAAATTATATTGCAACATCATCGGAGCCGATCTTTTGCCGCCGCAGTTTCTGAAACACCCGTCGCCGGCACGGATGCACGGCCACTTAGGCTCTCCTTCAAAGGATTAGCCACATATACAGTTCGGGCCACGCCGCATCCATCCACCCCCAATTCGTTGGGGGTGTGATTTTTTTGTGTACCACATTTTTGTTTTTTAATCCTATTTTTTGATTACACTCGACATATACCGTAATTTTTTCTGAGACTTTTGGTTTTGAAAACAACGACTATTTTGTTGTATACTTACGAAGTAAAAAATTATTGGGTGTTGTTTTGTAAAAGTTATGCATTCTTATGATAAAAGTTAAAGAACTTTCAAAAAAATTTAATGACATGTACGCCGTCAAAGAGCTGTCATTTGAGATAGGGAAGGGAATTGTGGTCGGATTACTAGGCCCAAACGGTGCGGGTAAAACGACTTCCATGCGCTTAATGACAGGGTACCTTCTACCTGACAGTGGGGAAGTAACTGTTGACGATGTGTCGGTTATCACCCACCCTCAAGAAGCACAAAAACAAATTGGGTATATGCCGGAAACAAACCCACTCTATGGAGACATGCTTGTTTCTGAAGCCCTCGACTTTTCTGCTGACCTTAAGAACATTCCAAAAAGCAAAAGGCGCGATGCGTTTGATTTTGTGGTGGACTCGGTGCACCTTGATGAGGTATTTTACAAACCCGTAAAAGAACTCTCTAAGGGTTATAAACAACGCACAGGACTTGCAATGGCACTTTTACATCGACCAAACGTACTTATTCTCGATGAACCGACAGAAGGGCTTGACCCCAACCAACGTACTGATATTCGTGCATTGATACGTGATTTGGCAAAAGATAGAACGGTTATTATGAGTACGCATGTGATGCAGGAAGCGCAGGCAGTGTGTGACTATTTGTACATTATTTCAAAAGGCTCACTTGTCGCCCAAGGTACTACCAGAGAGCTTTCACAAAATACCGACAAAAAACAGGTCTTTGATATCGAAGTGGAAGGTGATGATGTAGAAAAACTTCTCCAAAAAATTTCTGGCGTCGAAAAGGTGGAGGTAACAAAGAAAGAGGGGAAGAAGAGTACTATTGCTGTTACTGTTTCTTCTGGAACTCCATTTCCCCCTGAACTTTCGAAGCTTGCAGGTAGTCATGCTTGGACTATCTGGAAATGCGCAGAACGAGAGGTAAAACTTGAGGATGTCTTTTATAAACTCACTACTACAGCTTAGGCTTATGGATACACGAAACATTTGCGCAATTTTTAAAAAAGAAATGCGCGGGTACCTCTACAACCCAACAACCTACATCATTGCCGGAGTGTTTATAGCAGTATGGGAGTTTCTTTTTTTCCAAAATGTATTTTTGGTTGGACAAGCGTCAGTACAAGGTCTTTTTGCTCTTTTACCATGGTTTTTCCTGCTATTCATCCCCGCTATCACTATGGGAAGTATTGCAGAAGAAACAAACAAAGAAACACTTGAGATATTACTCACACACCCGATACGCGACCGAGAGCTCATTTTAGGAAAGTACCTTTCCGCACTTGTCTTCTCTGCGGTGGTACTACTCGCTAGCCTTCCAATAGCCGTTACACTACGATTTTTCGGTGAACTAGACCTTGGTGTCTACCTCGGACAATACGTAGCAGGAGTCCTGCTCGCAAGTGCGCTTGTGAGCCTTGGTATTGCCGTCTCAACATTCTTTAGGAATCAAGTTCCCGCACTTATGGTAAGTGTTCTTGGTACCTTTATGCTTATCATTATGGGGTATGAGCTTGTAACCATAAGCTTACCCACATGGCTCGGTACTATTTTTTCTCGTCTCTCAGTACTTCCTCATTATGAAGCTATTGCACGAGGTGTGCTTGATATACGTGATGTGTGGTACTTCATACTTTTTACTGTTGTTTTTTTGGAACTGGGACACATGAAGCTCATTGCAAGAAGGACCAGTCGATATTCAAAAAAAGTTTTACAGCAGAGAACACTTGTGCTCGTACTACTCGGGGTCTTGGTGGCAACGTCTGGCTTTGCTTTTTTCCCGAGCTTTCGTCTAGACCTGACTGAAGGAAACATCTACACCCTCACAGACTCAACCAAAGATATACTTGCAAACATTCCAAGTGAAGTAGAAATCGTGTTGTATGAGTCTGCAAATCTTCCTGCGCAGTTCCAGCCAATTTCTCGGACGGTAAAAGATATTCTTAAAGATTACGGCACGTATAGTGGTTCAAATCTCTCTATAACCTACAAAAATCCAGAAACCGATGAGGCTGTAGCCACTGAGGCACAAGAGAATGGTGTACGACCTGTGCAGTTCAACATATCCGGTAACGGAGAATTTCAAGTCAAGCAAGCGTACTTTGGAATCGCAATACGAGTAGGTGAAGAACATAAGGCAATTCCACTAATCCAGAACACTTCAGACCTTGAGTATCAACTCACGAGCTTTATTAGCGAGCTTACTAAGACAGAGAAAAAGAAAATCGGTTTTCTTGATATGGGTGGCAAATCTTCAAAACAAGGTTACACACTCTTCGCACAAGAGATGGGAAAGCAATTCATTATTGAAGACATTGTTCTTGACTCAGCTACCTCTACTATTAGAGAGGACGTCACCACACTTGTCGTTTCAAAGCCGACAGGACCACTTGACTCATTGCATGAAGAGTCGTTGCGTGCTTATCTCGCTTCTGGAAGGAATGCCTTGTTCCTTGTAGATGGCCTTGAAGTAAATACGCAGTACATGGTGGTGCTTCCAAACAGTACCAGTACGGATACACTTCTTGAGGAGTATGGTGTAACAGTACATCAAGACATGGCGTATGATCTTCGCTCGAACCAAACGGTACAAATGGGAGGTGGTGGTGTCACATACTTCCTTCCATACCCAGCATATATTCGAGCACTCGTAACAGAAGGCGTGTTTGTGGGCTCAGAATTAACAAACGTGACTATTCCATGGGGTAGCAGTATGTCTATCAACGACAACACTGTTGCAGCAAAACAACTACAAAGCACCCCGCTTATACAAACATCACCGTTTGGAGGGCTACAGAAAGAAAACTTTGTGCTTGACCCACAAGGTACCTTTGCTCAAAACAATTTAAGTCAACAACTACTTGGTGTACTGCTAAAACCCGCAGAGGATGTGGCGGGTAAAAACCTACCCCACATTATCGTGATAGGTGATTCTGACTTTCTTACAGACGAGTATGTACAAGGGGCACCAGAAAATATTGCTTTCGGGATGGAGACACTCTCATACTTAGCACAAGAAAATTCTCTTGCAGGTATCAAACTTAAGCAAGAGGCATCGCACCCACTTTCATTTACTGACCCGAAGCAAACCGTATGGGTACGATATGGAAACATGCTGGGAATACTCATCGCACTTGTAGGTGTGGGAGTTGTGCTTATTGGCAGACGACGAAAGATGCGGACTTTGACGTATAAGGAAGGGAAGAACTTGTAGCTCTTAGCAAAACACTGCATTCAAGCGGTGTTTTGCATTCAGCATTACGTATTGTGTTAATTGAATACTAGTATTGTTACTAGTATTCTGGAAAGTTTTAAATTTCTCTTGAGTCATATGCCCAATGGAGTAATGTTTGCCTTTGCTTGCGTCTACAAAACACATCTCCACTTCAACAATTCTTTGTGACCTGTGCTAGGTGCCGAGAAAAAGCTTTCCATCGACGTATCTGTCTTTGATCTTCATCGGGTAACCGTCTCCCCATGTAGTAGCGACAATACCACTGAAACCATCCTCACGGATCATCTGGGTATATCCACCCTTTTCTCTTGTACAGTCACGCATGTATACGCCATCAAACACACCAAGCTCAAGCATTTCTTTCGGTGTCAGCATGGGTTTGAACTCTGGGTCAAAGTTTTTACCTATGGGTTCAGAACATGTATATACATACCCGACTTACATTTTGTCATGTACGGTAACTTTTCTCATCTTTACTAATTAGAAATATAGATACTGTAATCAGTATGTCGTACAGTGGTGTGTGTATTTGCAGTATATTACATAATTTCTTCAGCTACCACTCAGGTAGTTGACAAATTAAATAAACTGAATATAGTGTATATTAGAAACGTATAAATATAGTTGTTTGTAGTAGAAGTGAGAGGCAAAAACGTTATTTCAGATCAAAAAATCAATCACAGGTGCAACGATGAAAAACTCCATTGTCCATCAATCCACGATCGCCCAGAGTGGCACCCAAAATTATTCGGCAAGTACCCCGCGCCCGCAACCGCAAAATACGTTCTGACACCTTCGCCGCCGGCCCGGATGCACGGCCAGTACTAGGCTCTCCTTTCACGGACTAGCTACATAACGGCCTCGCCGCATCCAACCACCCTCCAATGCCTTGGGGGGTGTGATTTTTTTAGAGACTATACCATTTTTAATATTGGTATGACGCGGATAGTTCATAAAACAGAAACACCACCGTGAGTAGGTGGTGTTGTGAAGGGTTTTGGTTGTCACATTTACTTAGTTCTTAGATTGCGTCTGCCGGAACCGAGCCATCAGTTCATCTGTGACCTGCTTTGCGTCAACTTTTGTGGTGCATTTCAGCTCTGCCTCAAGCTCAGAGATTTTCGCAGTCTTTTCCGAGTTTTCAGCACTCAGGTGTTCGACCTGGGCAATGACCTCTGCAAGATGTTCGTTCAACGTACCGAGGTATTCTTCATTACTCGGTTGTCGTTTCAATTGCTCCTCAAGGTCGGCGATTCGTCTCTGATAATCGTTACACAGCCTTTGAACCTCTAACCGTTCGTACATTTGCTTTAAAACAGCTGAAACACTTTCTTCCGTAACAAGGAGGTCAAAGAAGGTCGGATCAACCACCAGAAACTTATAGCAGGTTCCATTTCCATCCTTGGTAAGCTTTCGAACAAGGCCCATGAACTTCAGGAAGAGGATGAACTGAGGCAATCCTACATGGAAACCCGCCTCTTCAAGTGATTTATGGATTTGGAAGCGACCAGTAAATCTTCCAAACTCATCTTTCGTGCACAGAGTGCTGAGGTGTCTCACAGCGGCACGTGCTGTAGCGATGAGGTCGTCACTCTTCTGAGTTTCAGGGTTTACCGTAGAGATAGTGAGTGCGGATTTTTTTTCCATCTGGTTTTCTCCTTTAGGATTGTTTAGTACAGCCCAAAACAGTAAGTTAAAACGAACCAATACTGGTTAATATTTATACACAAAGTATGTGATTTGTCAACATAAAAACCATCTATACTATACGTAGGCCTGAAGGGGAAAAATAACATCTGCTTTTGTGGAGGAGAAAAATGAACAATCAAGCCATGTTATTTATCACGCTTGGAGGAGGGAGGGAGCGTAAGAACTGGTTATCCGGTTTTTTTGCAACCTGCAGCATAACTGACAATGATGGAACAAGGTACTTGGATGATTCTGAATTACCTAATCTAAGTGAGATGAGGACCGATGCGATTGACGATTGGAACAGATTTTCACGAATATGCTCTTTCAGCATTGCAAGATCTGTTGCAGAAAAAAGGCGTCAAAAAGTTTTAAGTATGGAATTGGACGGAAAAGACACTCTTCACAATACTTTGCTACGGAGCTATGTTTGCTTACTCGGTTAATGAGTAATGTAAGGTGTCGGGAATCATTATGACTCGACACCTTTTGTATACCAGCAGGACATGCTCACCACCTTGTAAATAAATTTTATTATTGTATTCTAAGGCTTAGAAATCTCTTCCTTCAACTAAATTCAACACTGGAGATCAGACATGTATGGTAAAGAATTGAGAGCTGACGAAGCAAGCCGTATTGAATTACCTGCAAATATAGATACATTTCAAATAGAACTTAGCGAGATTTATCTCAGAAACCTTCACATGATGTCGGAAACAGTCTCAGTACCAATAAATGAGATAGTGGAAATAGAAGGTCGCCTCTGCGAACAAGAAAAAATGATACCAGCAAAACGATTTATCTTTAACGAAGGACACATACGTTCTTTACTTTTCAGAGTTTTGGAAGCTACCGGACAACTTGATAATCTTGAAAAATTTGTTGATTCTGGCGGTGTCATCAATAGACCAGATGGAGAATCATTCGGAGGAGGTTTTGACATTATCATCCGATGTAAAGAGTGAAACAATATTTCATAACCGTACATTATAGACCCCGCAATCAGGGGTCTATATGTTTTCATGAAGAGAATAATGCTATTTACGAGAAGTGCCATAAGCACACCTTCAGTAAAGAAGTTTGAAGAATCGGTTTAGGATTATTAGTGTTACCTACACAACCATTTTCTTTATTTCCAGTGACACAGTATCACCGTCAATAGTCGCAATGCCGTATTTTGCTGATGGTTTACCTTCTCCGTCATTTTCCAAAAAAGAGGGAACGGTGAAGTATGTAATCCCGTCAATTATTTGTTTACAAAAGAAATGTGTGTGACCACTAAAAACAGCGAGTACTTTCCCAGATTTGTTTAACACCTTTCTAACAAAATACTTATTATTTACAGACGCAAGTTCCGGATTTACACTAAAATAATAATTATCATTCATACTCTGTCTGTCGAGAGGATAGTGACAGTAGAGTATTGTTTTATACTGCGTTTTCTCTAAATCCTCTTCAAGCCACACTAGTTGTTCCTCACTGACATAGTTAGGACCTCGTGGCTCTGTTCTGTTTCCATCAAGAACAACCTGATGGTAACCTCCCGCATCGAAAGAGTAGTAGCATTTTTCTTCACCTATGAGGGATGCAAGTGTTTCCTTGGTGAGATTTCTTAAATCATGATTTCCAATTACATGTTTAGTAGGAGTTTTTGATGACATCAGTACTAGGGCGTCCTTGTAGTTCTCAATATCTTTCTCAAGACTATTGTCATGTATAAGGTCACCTAGATTAACAACAAGATCACAGGCATCCATCTCAGGTTTAAGTTTCGATATCAGTTTTTGAAATTGTCCCCCAAAAACATTTATATATTCTAACCCCTTATTGACTGGGTAGTTTGGGTAGTTCGAATCTTCTCCGTGATGAATATCTGTTATTAAAAATATTTTCATAGTTTACGATGACACTTTAAATTTTAAAATTTAAAGTTATGCATGGTTTCGTATCTTACTCAACATCAAGGTCATCAGGAGTTACGTCATGCGGATCCCGCTCACTGTCGTGCGTTTGGTGAGCACGTAGCGCTTCAATGTCTTCTTGTATTTGCTTTGCTTCATCCATATGACCGAGTGCAAGTTTTTCTTTGTAACTTTTCTCTAGGTTTTCGAGCATTGCATTCTGTAATCTATTGTCATCTCCAGAATCAAAACCTGAATCCACAGCAATATTTTTGTTATTCATAGTATTATGCATTACACCTTAATACTGTAATACTAGCATACTACCCCTGTCTGTGTTAATGACTGCTTAAAATCTTTCGGTCGTCTCGTAAATGGTTTGGTCAAGTTCATACCCGATAAATTTTCCTCCTTTAGAGATAACTGTTTTCCCTAATGACGCAGTTCCCATAAATGGGTCAGCAACTGTCCATAATGTGTATTATATAACAAAAACAGCTCCGATTGATCAAAAGAATTATCACTTTAAAACTAAAATTAGAGTGGTAATTCTATATGATATATCAAAAAATAGTTTTCACTTCTCGTGCGTCTTTTTATAATATGATAAATTATTAGTATGGAAAAACAAAAGGACGTAGTTATTAAAGTTCAACCATTAGAAATGGTTTTTACTGTAAACAATCCAACTATAAAAACTGAATCGAATTACTTCTTCACTTCAAGAAAAAACAAGTGTATTGAGTTTTTAAAAATGGAAAAGCATGAAGAAGCAGACATATTAGAATTTCTGTTAAACTTACATTTTGTTCTTGAGGTTGGTATTAATACTTTTTTTAGAAATTACTATAAGTGTTTTACCAATTATGACTTTTTAAAAGGGGGTATGGAAATCGACAAAATAAACTTTTCGGATAAAATTATCATTTTTTTAAACGAAAATAAGTTTACACTCAAGAATGGAGAAAATTTAAGTATCAATCGAAAAAAAGTAAATGAGATAACTGGGTTAATCAAAAATTTTAATAACATTCGTAATATGATTGTACACGGACATCCTGTTAATGAAATTTCTTCTGGGCAACACAAAAACCAATCACCTCTAAAATCCAAACTAAACGAAGAATCTTACATGAAACAAATTGAAGATTTTAAGAAAATAATTTCAAATATTAATTTTTTTATAGATAGACTTGAGACAACAGTAAGAAAAGACACCATAGAAATGTTTCAAGAGATTTACCTTAATTTAGCTTTCTTGGATATCAAATCTAAGCGGTGACCACGGAGAATTACCCTTCTCTTAAAAACATAGTCGCTCCACTCCTTGTTTTTATAGAGGTGGGCAAGTTGTATGCTTCGCATTCTAAGTTATATGATGTGGTCATGAGTCACTAAGTATTTTGGTTCACTTCGTTTCCAAAATACTAAGTGCTCTTCGACCTAGGCTCGACTAATTTCTTCGCTAGGAAATGCGAAGAAATTATATCTCCGCCTTCACAGTTGACCCGCGCACAAAACAGTTTGTGCGCTAAAACAGAAAAACATTGTTTTTAATAAAACAATGTTTTTCTGTTTTGTCAACTGTGACCCCACGGAGAATCGAACTCCGATTTCCAGGATGAAAACCTGATGTCCTAACCGTTAGACGATGGGGCCTATTATTTTTCAGGGCTTGACCCTGAAATGTGTTCGTGAGTTTACTCCCTCATAGACACATTTCAAAACCAAATACCTAACCGTTTCCTCCCGCGGGAGGAAGACGACCCGCCTTCGCGGTGCTCTGCTACTGCGGGCGAGGTGGGGCCCTCCTTCACTAAAGCTACGGCGGGCAAGCCCGTATTGTTACCTACACATTTAGGTAGCAAGCATGATTCTACAATAATATGGCTCTTTTGAAAAGCTTTTTACACAAGGCCTTGCGTTCCTCCCAGTAACTTGCTGAAGTAAGAAAACTCGCGAATATCAATTCGTGCCTCTAAGGCTGTATTTAAAAAAACTTTAAAACACTTGAAAAATAATTTGTAATTTTTGGATGAATCTGTACTATCTACATAGATTAAACATTTGTTCAGTTTTTTGAGTGGGTACAAAATACAAATTCTATTAGAAGTAATAGTACATGTGTTTTTCCCAAAGTAGCCAATTTTAACGGGAGGTTCAAATGGAAGGTACTCCGATTGTTGAGAGGTTAGATGAATTTGCAGCTAAGTATGCCGAACGCGGACCCGGGACGTTGATTATCATGTCTACGCCAAGAAAAAAACGAGCACCAGCGAAATGTGCTGGTCGTCCAAACAAGACAGGAAAACGTGCGACCGTTTGCAAGATTAAGAAAGATGGTTCTACAGAATTACTGTGCGTTATACAGGAAGCTAACGGTAGCGACCTGTACCAAGCAATAGTAGGACATAAAAAGGTTAATTTACCTGCTGGGGTAAAAATTGACACTGGTGAAAAAGAAACCTTTATACCAGTACAAAAAAACAGGGAAAGAAAAATTACTGTGGTTGTAAACCCTCTTAAGGCACCCGACGGGACAGCGCACTCATATCATGCGAAGGTGTTTGGGGTTCCAGAAAAATGTTGCGGCAATAAACCGTACTCTGTTGTTGATCATTCATTGGAAAAAATTAAAAGGATTCTTGCTGACGACCCTGACATAAAGTTCCCCAACAACATTCACATCACTGGGGAAGGGATATACCAGTACGTTTCCTGTTAAATCCTCGACTCAAAAACACCTCTATGCCGCCCTTCAAGGCGGCATTTCATTTGTACATATTTTTATAAAGGCTGATAGGTGAACAATTCGCTTGCTATCTTGTTACTTACTGTTACATTGCTAATAGAATATACCTAAAAGGAGGTGTCGAAATGGGAATGTCAGGAAATGATAAGTTGTTCATTGTAGAATTATTCCTTAAGCATGCGGAAGAGCATTTCAAAACACTTTTAATGTATGGGGGAGAAGAGCTTCATATAGTGAGAACTGTCATTGAATCACCTTTACGCGACGGTTCATTTGTTGAAGCAATCGTGGTGACCTGTGTCATGAGTAACTCTCAGTCTGTAAAAGGAAAGGCTTTTATTATTACAACATCAGCACCATTTAAATCTGACTTTGTACACATCACCATAGAAGAAGATCAGAAGAGGTTAGTCGAAAAAATGATCCCTTATGGCAAAATGGTACTTCGAGAGTTCGGAGATTATGTCATACAATTTCTTGCAGATTTCAAAAAACGCAAAGCAATTTCGTAGTGAAAGAATCCGTGCTCTGTTACCCAGAGGAGTAACTAAAAACACGGACGAAACCTTTGTACTCTCAGCTTCGCACTCTCGATAACAATCCCGAGCATCGTATGCTCGGGATTGTATAGTACCTATAAACCCCCAGCGTAGCTGGGGTGTACGTTTGAAAGACGTCGTAGGCTGATAGGTGAACAATTCACTTGCTATCTTGTCATTTACTGATACGTTGCTAGTAGATTATACAACTCTCACCAATCACATAGGAGGCGATGCAATGACTATCAGGGCAAAACATAAAGCATTTTATTCAAAAAAATATTGCGACTACGTTGAACAAATTTTCATAGAACTACTTGGCAATGAACGCCGTCTCCGCATACACAGAGAAGTTATTGAATCTCCCTTGGGAAACGGTTTGCTCGTCGAAGCCGTCATGGTGAGCTACAAAAATAGAGGTGGTGAAAAGGATACACTTGTCATGATGACATCAGCTCCCTTAAAATCTGATACAGTATACCTCGCTATCAAAGAGAGTCATGGAATAATCAGAAAGTGGATTCCATGGAGCGACGACATGTTTAAAGAAGTATGTAAATATGTTGTACATTTTCTTGCTGATTTTCGACAAAAAACCAACTGGGGAACTGCGGTAAAAGGACTCCTGTTAGGGTTATTTGTGGCAACACTGGTATACTGTTTCAAAAAATGAAGCAATTGGACATAGTCTTGTAAAAAACAACTCCAAACGTCATTTGTTTGGAGTTGAGTTTTTATATTTTTAGACTTAGCATGGAAACAAACTCTACGGTAGTATATGACATATCCACATTCAACATGCCTGAAATTCCACAAGGTATAATCCTCATAGATAAACCACTCGGGATTACTTCCTTTGACGTCGTACGTAGTCTTCGAAAAGAGCTTAAAGTGAAGAAAATTGGTCACGCAGGTACGCTCGATCCGCTTGCAAGTGGTCTCATGATACTAGGTGTGGAAGCAGGTACAAAACTCCTCCATGCGTACCAAATGCTTCCTAAAATATATGAATCTGAAATATGTGTTGGTGAACGAACGACGACAAGTGATAAGGAAGGTAAGGTACTTGAATCCTGTGTGGTAGATGAACTAGACACTACGATTGTAAAAAAAGAATTACACGAGATGCAGGGTGTCTTACGTCTCCCTGTGTCTATTTACTCAGCTATGAAGAAAGGTGGTGAAGAGTTCTATAAAAAAGCTCGTCGAGGTGAGCATCCTGTACCACCTGTACGTGACATGGAGGTTTTTGAAGCCAACCTCGTAGAAGTGTGTGAAAAAAGAGATGAGCGTATGTACCTCAGGGTAACATTCTCTGTTGGCTCAGGTACATACATACGCTCGCTCGCAGAGGAACTAGGGAGACGTCTCGGCTATCCAGCACGTCTAGAAAACTTACGGAGAGTACAGGTAGGAGACTTTAGGGTGGAACAAGCACGCGAGTTAAATGTTGAAAGTTAAAAGTTAAAAGCCGTGAGCTTAGAGTCCAGAACCGTGAGTAAAAGGATGATATCTGTTAGCAAATACGAGTAAAATACACAAGCCCGCATGTTGCGGGCTTGTGTCTTTGAACTTTTAACTTTGTACTTTAAACTCCAGAGATTAGCCTTGCATCCTCTCTTTAAGTTTAAGTATGGAATCAGCATAGACAGAAGCAGTTTCCTTATACCACTCATCATCTACATCCTCTCCCAAGTCATTCTTGACTGGATACTCTCTTCGAAGACGATTAAACTCGCTTGTGTAAAGCTCTTTCCAAAGAGCTTCTTTGTTGTGATTTTCTTTGATTTCTTTGTGCTCTTCTTTCTTTTTATGTACTTCTACTCCCTTTGCGCTCGCACCTTCCATAGCACGTAAAATATTATCATTATTTGATCGTCCTTCATATCCCATACAACAAATCTTAATTTAACGCTTGTTCAATAACTTCTTTCACATCCTTACCGTCTGCTTTTCCTTTAAGCTCTTGCATCACTGCACCCATAAGTCGCCCCATACCACTCTTATCAACAATTTTCATTTCTTCTATTTTAGCATTTACCACCTTCTGTATGTCCTCCTTACTCATCATGGTGGGTAGATATACCTCTAGGACTTTCGCCTCCGCCTCTTCGTTTTCAGCCAAGTCCTCTCGCTTACCGCTTCGGAACTGGGTTGCAGCTTCTACACGTTGTTTGACTGATCGACGAATTAAAGCAAGCACTTCTTCATCGGACAACGAATCCTGCGGAGTCCGCTTAGTTGCCGTGAGTTCAAGTGTGAAGAGTGTAAGAAGGCTGCGTAACACTCGCAAACGAACTTCTTCTTTTGCCTTCATTGCCTCAACCATATCTGCACGAACTGTTTGTTGTAGTGTCATACGGTAATTTTATTTTATAGAGTATTTTGATTATACCATGCTTCGAATCTTTACAAGCCCGAACACTCACATTCACACTGCACACCGCGGTGTGCGTGTTGCAAAGCAACACAGTGTGAATGTAAGTGTGCGGGCAAGTTTCGTTGTGCTGAAAAAGACGCACCTGTTAGGAAACGGCTTCATAGGCACAAGCTTCATGCGGTATACTTAGTCCAAATGGATTTTTCACAAAAGGCATGGGAAAGTATGTCGACAGACGAGGTTAGAAGACTTCTTGCTGTTGATTTTGAGAACGGACTCACCCTCGAAGAGGTGGATAGACGGTTGGCGCTCTATGGAAAAAATGTCCTAATAGGGTCAAAAGAAACAGGTATTTTTGCCAAAGTACTATTACAATTCAAGAGTTCGTTGAGTTATATCCTCATCGGTGCCGGGATGGTGACACTGTTACTTGAAGAATATATCGACTCGCTCGTAATTTTTATTGCCGTCATTATTAATGTGATTATCGGAACGCTACAGGAAGAGCGCGCCAGTAAGGCATTTCAGAAACTAAACACTTCTCAAGAACGACATGCACTTGTCTTTCGTGAAGGAAAAAAACTCAACATACTCGCTGAGAATCTAGTACCAGGAGATATAGTCGCACTGCAGGGTGGGTACCTTATTCCTGCGGATATTCGGATTGTGGAGGAAAAAGACTTGAAGGTAAACGAAGCAGCTCTCACAGGCGAGTGGCTTGCTGTCTCCAAGTCTAAAGATCAGATAGCACTACACGCACCACTAGCCGAGCAAACCAACATGCTCTGGATGGGGACCCTTATTGAATCCGGCCACGGGAGAGGTGTCGTGGTGGCTACAGGAGAAAAAACAGAAATAGGAAAAATTGCTCTGTCACTTCAAACTATCTCAGAACAAACTACGCCACTACAAAAAAATATTAAAAACATAACACGTTTTTTGACCTATGTGGTCGTTATAGCTCTGGCGTGTATCTTATTCATCGGCTTCATACAACAACGCGACCTTCTCGACATGCTCCTTGTTGCTATTGCAACTGCCGTCGCCACAGTACCCTCTGGACTTCCTGCTGCGGTGACCGTCGTACTTGCCGTGGGCATGGAGTCTATTTTGAAACGTGGCGGGTTAGTCCGAAACCTGCTGGCCGCTGAGACATTGGGTGCTACCACTGTTATCTTGACTGACAAGACAGGAACTCTGACTGAAGCTCGTATGAAGCTTGCATCGCTACACAGCTATTCGGGTATCCGAGATCATAGAGAAGGTCCTGACGACGATAATAAGTTTCTTCTTGAACAAGCAACACTTATGAGTGACGCGTTTATTGAGGAGACTACTGACGCATCTGCACAGCTCGTCGTACATGGTAGACCAATAGAAAAAGCTGTCGTACTTTCAGCACTTGAAGCAGGTATTTCACAAGAGAAGGTTTTGGAAGCCTACCCCAGACTCGACTACTTACAGTTCACTTCGACACGTCGCTTTGGGGCCTCACTCCATAAAAACCCAGCAAAGAAAACAAACCGTTTGATTCTCAGTGGTGAACCAGAAAAGCTACTCGAGGCATCGCAGTACATCAGAGTGGATGGAAAAAGGGTAAAAGTGACTCCCCACGAGCGAAAGCGTCTCTCAGATGTTCTCAGAGAACGAACCCTCGAGGGTAAGCGTCTTATTTGTCTTGCATATCGAGATGTCAGTATTGATTCTATTCCTGAAGAAACAACTGATGCACAAAACTTACTTGATGGCATTGTGTTTGCTGGATTCATAGCTTTTGAAGATCCTATTCGTACTGATGTTGCCAAAGCAATAGCTGAAGTAAAAGAAGCAGGTGCACAGGTAATCATGCTCACTGGTGACAATCCCGAGACTGCACACTACATCGCACAACAAGTGGGTATTACCCAGCCTGGAGATGAGCTTGTTATCAGAGGAGATGAGATTGAAGAATTGGATGATGCTGGTTTGTATACAAAACTGCAAAGAGTTCGTGTCATTGCACGTGCTACACCGGCTCACAAACTTAGAATAGCTCAGGTTTTGAAGAGTAGTGGAGAAGTCGTCGCCATGACTGGTGACGGTATTAACGACGCACCAGCTCTACGCGCCGCAAGTATAGGTGTAGCGGTAGGCTCTGGTACAGAAGTGGCAAAGGAAGCGAGTGACCTTGTATTAATCGACAATAGTTTTTCTATTATTGTCTCAGCAATTGAAGAAGGACGACGCATCATAGACAACCTCAAGAAAATTATTGCCTACCTTCTCTCTACTTCTTTCAGTGAAATTTTTGTTATCGGAGGTGCATTGGCAATAGGAGGACCTCTCCCCCTCGTGCCAACACAAATACTCTGGGCAAACATTGTTGAGGAAGGGCTTATGAGTTTTTCTTTTGCTTTTGAGGGCAGAGACCCGCACGCCATGAAGCGCGATCCTCGCAGTGCCGCTTCCAAAAACATTCTAACCAAGGAACTTCGTAAACTTATCATCCTAGTATCACTTACCACAGGACTACTGCTCGTCGGCTTGTACTACTGGCTCAACAGTATTGGCCTTCCTGAGGAAGAAATGCGTACAGTGATGTTTGTCGCACTCTCTCTTGACGCCATCTTCTTTAGTTTTTCACTCAAATCACTCGACACCCCTGTCTGGAAGATTAATGTGTTTTCAAACAAATATTTACTTTTTGCACTCTTGACCAGTATATCTCTGTTATTGCTGGCGCTTACATGGAACCCGCTCATGACACTTCTTTCTATCACTCCACTTACTTCTTTTGAAAAACTCCTTCTCGTTGGTGTGGGTATTATGAATCTCGCCACGATTGAGCTCATGAAGTTCTTTTTGTTTGAGCGGGATTTCCAAAAAACGCTGGTTGCGGAGAAACTGCCTTCGTAGCTTGTTTTTGTCATTGCGCCTTGTCCTGCCGTAGCTTCCATAGAAGTGAAGAAGTGAAACAACCCACATCTTTTACTCGTAACTCGCTTTACTCATTACTTTCACCCCGCCACAGTGAACTGTACCCCATTTAGTGTCTACTAAATGGGGTACAGTTCACAGCGGGGCAAGCTCGCTAATTTTTACCTCGTTTGGTTTGCCAAACAACACTAATGACTTTAGTATATTGATATGGAAACATTTTTTATACTGGTAATAGTTCTTCTAATTCTCGGAAACAGTTTTATTTTGTGGTTCTTTCTGAAAAAACCCAAAAAAGAAGATACCTCAAGAGATACACTCCTACTCCAACAACAAATTCAAGATCTTACGAGAACGATGCGTGAGAGTTCAAATATACAGTTTCAAGAAAGTAGAGAACTTGTTCAAGGTATTAACAAAGAAGTAAATGAACAACTTCGAAATGTCGTGCGTCAAGTGACTGAGGTTTCTGAATCTTCAAAACAAGTTTTCTCAATTGCAGAGCAACTTCAAAATCTTGAAAAAGTTTTAAAACATCAAAAACAACGTGGCAACCTCGGTGAAGCTTCCTTACAGCTTATTATTGAAAATATGCTACCTCCAACTTCCTACAAACTACAATATCAATTTGCAGGTGGGGACACGGTAGATGCGGTCATACTTACTAAAGATGGAATGATACCAGTCGATGCCAAGTTCTCACTTGATAATTATCGACGACTTGTTGATGAAACCAATGAAGTGCAGCGCATAGAACTAGAAAAGGAGTTTCAAAAAGATTTAAAAAAACGTATAGAAGAAACTGCTAAATATATTCGACCCAAGGACAATACTCTTCCTTTTGCATTCATGTATATTCCAGCCGAGGCGATATACTACGACCTGCTCGTCAACGAAGTGGGTGCGGTAAAAGTAAACACGCGCTCACTTATCGACTATGCGTACAAAGATAAAAATGTCATTATTGTTTCCCCAACAACATTCGCAGCCTACCTTCAGACGGTGCTATACGGTTTCAGAGCTTTTAAAATAGAAGAATCGGCAAAACAAATAGGGAAACAAGTTGAGTCACTTTCGAGACACTTACGAGCATATGATGAGTATTTTGCAAAACTTGGAAATGCACTTGGCACCACAGTTAATCACTTTAACACTGCTCAAAAAGAACTGGGTAAAATCGAAAAAGATGTATTAAAAATTACGGGTGATTCACCAGAGTTTGAGAAACTTACCCTAGAAAAACCTACAGAAAACAAGGATTAAATTACTACATTACAGGGCTTGTCCCGTTAGAGGCTCGTCCCGATTCTTTCGCATCGGGACGCAGTTGCTCTGCAACTTGCGTCTAACGAGACTTGCGTAGATTAAGACAATAGTGCATAATGCATCCGATTATGGCATACGCAATCATAGAAACAGGAGGAAAACAATACAAAGTTGCTGAAGGCGACATTTTTTCGATTGAGAAACTTAAGGACCACAAAACTGGAGATACGGTCATTTTTGATAAAATTTTAGTCGTTGATACTGGCTCAGCCACAACGGTCGGCACTCCTTATATTGAGGGAGCTACAGTTGAGGTAAAGTTTACTGAGGAAGGAAAAGGGAAGAAAATACACATAATGAAGTACAAGGCAAAAAGCAGGTATAAACGCCGTTTAGGACACCGTCAACCGTTTGCCAAAGTTTCTGTTAATAAAATCAAGTAAAAAACCGTCATATGTTACGACGGTTTTTTTATACTTTCATAAACGGCGCATTCCTTCGTGCACTTCACAAAACAATACTCACCGTGCTACTTATACGCCTCCTCGTATTATTTTGTTTGAGTGCCTCCACCTTCGCTAAAGCTATGGACTCTTGCGCCAAAGCTTTAGCGTCGGAGCACGGACAAGTCCACACACATAAGCTATGTGTGTGGACTTGTCGAACTGCATCCGTTTATGAAAGTCTAGTACTACATTACTTTCTAACAATCAAACCTAAAACCTGATAGAGTAGTATATATAAGTATAATATTATGTGTGGCATTGTTGCATATACAGGAAATAAACCTGCAAGTTCGATTCTTTTAGATGGCCTGCGAGAACTCGAATATCGAGGGTACGACTCGGTGGGAATGTATATTTCTGGATATGGTGCATTTCGTACTGTCGGGACAGTTCAAAATCTTGCTGACTCTTTACCGAACTCTCTCCTTGGTACGACAGGTATTGCACATACACGGTGGGCAACACATGGACTACCCTCACAAAAAAACACCCACCCACACACAGATCCAACACAAAAAATTTGGTTGGTTCATAATGGGATGATAGAAAACTATCAAGAGTTGCGTGACGTGTTAGAAAAAAAAGGAAATGTTTTTACATCCGACACTGACTCAGAAGTACTAGCACACTTAATAGCAAAGGAGTACGAGGTTGAAAAAAAACTATCTGACGCAGTATCATCCGCACTTGCACAGGTTCAAGGGTCGTACGGTATAGCAGTCATCGCTACCGATGATCCAGAAACAATTGTACTAGCCTCACTTGGAAGCCCTATGGCAATAGGGGTAAAGGAAGGAGAGTATATTATGGCTTCAGATATTACCCCGATGCGTCGACACACGAGCAATGTAGTTTATTTAAAGGATGGTGAGTACGCGGTCGTTAACAAAGAGGGGTACTCTATATACTCAACAGATCACCGCAAGATGACCCGTAAGCCTAAACTGCTTCAGAAAGAATATGAGGAGTTTCAAACTGCTTCCAAGCACACCCACAGCATGATTAAGGAAATACTTGAAATACCTTCAGCACTTGAAAACGCAGCGCGTGGAAGAATTGTTATTAATGAAGGAAATACAAAACTTAAAGGACTTGAAGACTACGCACGTGAACTGCAAGAGATTGACCACATCGTTATTGTTGGATGCGGTTCGTCATACTATGCTGGACTCATCGGAAAACTGCTTATTGAGGATCACGCAGGTATACGAGTTGATGTGGAGTATGGATCAGAGTTTTGTAACAGACCGATACTCGCCACGCCCAACAAGACCGTATTTTTAGCAATTTCACAATCTGGAGAAACAGCTGATATTATTACTGCCCTTAAACAAGCAAAACGAGTCGGCATGCTCACCCTTGGTATAGTTAACGTCGTAGGTAGCACCATAGCAAAAGAAATTGATACTGGCGTATTTAACCACGCAGGACCGGAAATAGGTATCACGTCAACGAAAGGGTTCGTGAGTCAACTGGAGATACTTACACTGATTGCCTTGTTTTTAGGTAGATTACGAGGTGTTTCGCAAGCACAAGGTGCGGAGTTAGTTGTGGAAATACAACGCCTTCCTGACAAAGCTCGATCCATCCTTTCAAAAAGAGACAAGATTAAAGAGCTTGCAGAAAAGTACCTTGGGTATGATGACTTCCTCTTTATGGGTCGGGAATACAACATAGCCACCGCATACGAGGGGGCTCTCAAGCTCAAAAAGGTATCCTATGTACACGCAGAAGGTTTCCCTGGTGGGGAAATAAAACATGGTCCTATAGCGATGATAAACGAGATATTTCCAATCATTGCCATTATGCCGAGTGATTCTACATATAGTGCCATGCACAAAGATGTTGAGGAGCTCAAAAAATTACACGGTAGTATTCTTGCTATCGCAACTGAAGGAAACATGAACGTCAAAGTACTTGCCGACGATGTCTTTTATATTCCTGATACCAAGCATTGTTTAACTCCAATTCTCGCAAACATACCCTTGCAACTCTTTGCATACTACACAGGTATTTTACGCGGTTTCAATGAAGAAAAAGTTCGCGATACTGTGAAAATTTTCGCCAAAGGCGATTAAATAGTACGGGACTTGCGTAAATGGATGTGCCACAAGGGCATTCCCATTTTTATAGTCGCTTTGCTCCTTAAAAATTAGGTTGCACTTCATCAGCGCCCTAGCAAAATGGAACAAGTTGTATGAACAATACTACGAGAGACATTTTGTGACGGGCCCTGTACTAGAGCGAAGCTTCAGTACGGGGCGGGCAACGAAGAAATGCGACCAATTTTTGTTAGCCGAAGGCTTTACAAAAATGAAGTACTCCTGCCTGCCCCGTACCCATTGCGGAGCTTTGTGGTACTGGGGTGGTGCACCGTTTGTGCAAGTCCTATGTCAACTTCGGCGTTTCAGCGCATGCACCATAGTATCCTTGTCAACGTACTCGAGCTCTGTTCCTGTGGAGAGCCCACGACCAAGTTTTGTGATAGTAATGGCTCGCTCTTTAATAATGGGTTTTATTTTTTCCTCAATGTAGGTGTACGTATCCTCACCTTCGGTTGTAGCAGAAAGTGCAATAATGACTTCTTTAACGGGTTCATTTGTATTTGCAAGGAGTGCCAGAAAACTCTCTATGCGAACTTTTTTCTCAGGATGTGCATCAAGAGGACTCGTGGTACCACCAAGAACATAATACCGTCCTGTATAGGTACCAGTGCGCTCAATATTTTCCAGATCAACATCTTTTTCTACCAACATCACGGTCGTTGCATCACGCGCTTCACTTGAACAAATAGCACAGAATTCACGAGCAGAATTTTTTGGGTGAAGTCGTTTACACCTCGGACACACTGTAATCGTACTTCGCGCTTCAAGAAGCGTTTTTGAAAACGATTGTATAAACGCCTGATCCTGTCTCACAAACCAAAACGCAAGTCGTCGTGACTGCCGTGGACCAATTCCAGGCAACTTTTTTAAAAGCTCAGTAAGTTGTGAAAGTGCGTCCATGATTCGGTAATTTTTAATTTTCAATTTTTATTGAAATCCTACACCGCCAAGGCGGGGACAGACTTTATAAACATTTTACTTTATAAACTTTTAGCTCAGTACTCGCTTTACTCATCACTTTCACCCCGCCCGTGGCGGGGCAAGCTTACCTCTCTACCAATCTTCATCAGCTTCAGCACCTACTTTTTCATCCACTGATCCATAATTAGATCTTTCTATTGAGAGAAAACTTGCTTTCTTTTCATCAAAATAGAGATCAATTTTACCCACGGGGCCATTTCTGTGTTTTTCAACCATAATCTCTGCAATATTTGGTCTGTCTGAAGTGTCATTCATTTTGTCCTCTCGATGAATAAACATAACGACGTCAGCATCCTGCTCAATACTTCCTGAATCACGAAGGTCAGAGAGCCTTGGTTTGCCACGTCGCTGTTCCACCGCACGAGAGAGCTGTGAGAGTGCCAGTACCGGTACTTCAAGCTCACGTGCTAGTGATTTTAGCGAACGCGAAATTTCTGTAACTTGTTGCACCAAAGAATCTCCGCTGTGCTTGCCCGTAGGCGCCATCATTTGGAGATAGTCAACTATAATAAGTCCAAGTCCATGCTCTCGCTTCAGCCTCCTTGCTACCGAACGCATACCTAGAATATTGTTTGCAGGCTTGTCATCAATGTAAATAGGCGCCGTAGAAAGTTTATCGATAGCTTCGCGTATTTTTGCAAATTCATCATCTGTGGTCAACTTTCCTGTTCTTAGTTTCCACGCATCTACCCTTGCTTGGGATGCGAGCATACGATCTACCAACTGCTGACTACTCATTTCAAGAGAGAATATACCTACTGCGGTATTATGATTGACCGCTGTCTGTCTGGCGATATCAAGTGCGAGGGCTGTTTTACCCATTGAAGGTCGTGCAGCAAGAATTATCAAATCTGATTTTTGAAGACCAGCAAGTAGGTTATCTAGATCTTTGTACCCAGTCGGAATACCCCTCATCTCATCAGTTGAGTTGTGAAGGTGGTCAATTCTTTCCCAAGCCTCCCCAAGTGACTCTTGCATGGAGACAAATTTGTGAAGACCTGGAGCGTTGGTAATTTCATACATCCTCTTCTCAGCTGCATCAAGTACTTCTTCAAGGTCGTTTCCTTCATCAAAACCAAGCTCAGCGATATACTCCGCAGCATCAATAAGGGATCGAAGTGTTGCAGCCCTTTGCACCAAATCTCCATAGTGATGCGCATTCGCCGTTGCAGGTACGGTATTTACAAGCTCCGTTAAGTAACTCGCACCGCCGATGCGTTCAATAGCCTTATTGGCTTTGAGACGTGCTGATACGGAAAGTACATCTATCGGCTCACTCTTACTAAACAAATCACGCATCGCTTTATAAATAAGTCGATGCTTGTCAACATAGAAGCTGTCGGCAGAAACCACGTCCGATATGTCGTACATGCACTCAGGTTTTATCATTATCGCCCCAAGAAGTGCTTTCTCAGCCTCAAGAGATTGAGGTGGCACGCGTACATGTGTTGGTGATAAAGCCATTTAGGCTACATTGTACCACCCAAGTAAGTTGTGTGGAGTCTTGCTAAGTGGTGGAAAGCCTGTGTATACCACAGATTTATGTCTTTCATATGGTATAGTTTTGTTATGAATCACCATGCGTCGTTGATAGAAGCAGAGCGAGAAACAGGTCTTGCATGGGCTCGTACGTACGTAGAAGAAGAGCTTCATCTTCCGCTTCATGGAAACCCTGATATAGAAACTATTGAACGAGAACGCTATACCATAGATGACGCCCGAAACCTCACCGCACGAGCAAACCAAACACCGCTCGGGAGCGCACAGGTGTTCATTATTGTATGCGAAAGTATTTTACTCGAGGCTCAGAATGCACTCCTGAAGCTTTTTGAAGAACCTGCTCCCCATACACATTTCGTGCTTATCCTCCCCACACGAAAAGGTTTGTTACCCACCATATTATCAAGATTATCGTACCGCGGCCGACTTCAGAGCACCCCAACAGAAATGCTTCTTGCAGAAAAATTTCTTCAAACCACCGTAGCTGATAGAATATCTATCCTTCAACCAATTCTCAAAGATAAAGATAGAAAACAGGCAAGGGCATTCATCGACGCGCTCGAAGCGACAGTACATAAAAAAGGTGTACAGAAACACGAGCAATCGCTCTCAGAAATTTGTTTTGTAAGAACCTACCTTCGAGACACCTCAAGCTCACTTAAGATGCTTCTTGAACATCTTGCTGTAGTCATATAATTTACAGACCTAAATATATGCGTACAGAAAAAACAACACCACTTAGTAATAGAACTACCAAGTGGTGGCAAACAGTTATTTATGTTTCATTATTGCCAGAAAGGTGAGTACAAAAGCAATCGGCAACAGAAACAAGCAGAACAGTAAGAAAGTGAGAGCTGACACCCAAAAATCACATACGCCCACTGCCTTCCAGCGCATGTTGAAATCGATACAGTTCAAAGGTGAAATACGATTCCGTGCGTAAGGGAATAAACTAAGTAATCCAATAAACACAAATTCTATTGCATCCCGAATTGCTAGGGTAGCATCATCCTCCTTTAGAAGATACACAAAACGCGCTAGAAATGTGACACCTGCAAGCGGTATCCACCACCACAAGCAAAATAATTTTTGGTACGTAGAAAAAATCAAAGTAATAGTTTCCATTACATCTCCTCAAGTTGTGGATTTGAAAAACAGTATTCTGCATATACCTTAGCATGATAACTAAATAATGACCTTCTCAGGGTCATTATTTTTTAAGAAAGTTACTGAATTGTATGCTCTCTTTGGGAATACAGATACATTTGAGCATTCATACGCCACAACTTGCACTGATTACCGGTAACCTTGAAAAAGGTTTCCGAATCATGTTCCGTGACATAATTTGAAGCTTCCTCGGTAGTCAGAAATACAAGCGGTCTTTGCAGGTTGCTTTCACCGCAATTTATACAGGTTACTGTCTCATCGCTGACGTAGTACGCAGGCCCATTTTGAACCCCAGCATCATCTACATAGTAGTAACCTAATACATAGACATCGTCACAAGTAGGACATAAACATCCTACAAACACTTCGCAGTCTTTTGAGACTGGCCTAACAACAAAATTCTTTAACGATATTCTCTGAAACCTAAATGAAGAAACCATGCCTCACCTCCTTGAATTTCTTATTGATTCTCAAGTAATCTCTCTTCTTCAAGAAAAACACCCTTCCTTTTGTATGTCAAGCCCGCACACTTAAACTCATGGCTACGAGTTTAAGTGTGCGGGCAAGCAGCTTTCCGCACTTGACGTCATCTGTTACAATTAAAATACTAAACAAAACTTACACTATGTACGACTTTAAAAAACTTTCAAAAGAAATAGAAGTAACCACGGAACACTTTAAAAACGAACTTGCAAGCATTCGCACTGGTCGAGCTGCACCAGCATTACTTGATGCTGTGCGAGTAGACTCATACGGTACCAAAGTACCACTTAACCAAGTTGGAAGTGTCACTATTGAAGACGCACGGTCACTCCGTGTAACACCTTGGGAAGTAGATGCAGTGAATCAAATTCGCCAAGCTATCAGTGATGCGAATCTTGGCGTATCGGTAAGTTCAGACGGAAAAGGTGTGCGAGTAACATTTCCAGAACTCACCAGTGATAGACGAACTCAGCTTATAAAACTCACGAATACCAAACTTGAAGAGGCTCGCATAGCAGTACGCAAACATCGCGAAAACGTGTGGGATGATATCCAAAAGATTCAAAAGGCTGGGGACATGTCTGAGGATGATAAGTTCAGAGCAAAAGATGAGATGGAGAAACTCATTAAAGCAGGGAACGATGCACTCGAAAAACTTGCAGAGAAAAAAGAAATTGAATTAAACGCCTAAGTGTAACTTACAACTCATGACCATTCTTATATTTTTAGCTGTTCTCGTAGTGCTCATTTTAGTCCATGAATTTGGCCACTTTTTTGTTGCTAAAAAGTCAGGTATTCGTGTTGATGAGTTTGGTATTGGTTTTCCTCCTAAAATCATAGGGAAAAAAATTGGCGAAACGGAATATACCATCAATTGGCTACCTCTGGGAGGATTTGTAAGCATCTGGGGAGAAAACCCAACTGACGAAAACTACACAGACTCGGGAGATAACAGTAGGAGTTTTGTACAACAACCAAAATATATCCAAGCAGCAGTACTCGTCGCTGGAGTCGCCATGAACATCTTATTTGCATTTGTCCTCTATGTCGTCGCGTTTATGATTGGTATGCCAACGGCCATAGAAAGTCTTGAGACAGCAGGAAATGTACATGATGTACGCCTCGTTGTCACATCTGTACTACCCGAGTCACCAGCTTTAGACCAACTATTACCGAACGACGAAATTGTAGCGCTCCACACTAGCAGCGCATCACTTTCATCGAACGAACAACTTACCTCTCAAGAAGTTTCTGAATTTATTTCCTCAAGTAATGGTGCTGAGGTAACTTTTGAAGTGATACGACAAAACGATCCACACACCCTTACCCTACAACCAATCCAGGGTATTTTTAAGGATGACCCTACGCGTTACGGAGCAGGCTTTTCCATGTCGCTTGTGGGCATTCAAAGCCTTCCCATACACCTTGCAATAGTTGAAGGGGCAAAACAAACATACTTCGCATTTATAGATATCACGATTGGTTTGTATGGCTTCTTCACCGGGATAGTCACCGGTAGCTCTGATTTTTCAGACGTAACAGGACCCGTAGGTATCGTAGGACTTGTTGGAGATGCTGCTGCTTTGGGCTTTGTATGGCTCATCAGCTTTAGTGCTTTTATTTCTCTCAACCTTGCGGTCATTAACCTCCTCCCATTTCCTGCACTTGATGGAGGCCGGCTTGTCTTAGTAGGAATTGAGGCAATAACACGAAAACCGATAAACCCCAAGATTGCAACACGGCTAAATCAAATCGGTTTTATTGCTCTTCTTACCCTTATGGCAATTGTAACGTTTAATGATGTCGCAAAACTCTTCTAGTTTTGACCATTACGTGATAATACAGTACGATTGCTTCATAGATATCACTCATCTTTATAAAGACTTGTTTTTACGTACACATCATGAACACCACACACACAGCATCCACAACCTTAGGGATGAGACAAACACAACTATTCACAAAAACACGCAAACAAGCACCTTCTGATGAAATCTCAAAAAATGCTCAGTATTTGATTCGAGCCGGATACCTCCACAAGGAGATGGCTGGCGTCTATAGTTACCTACCACTCGGTTTGCGGGTTCTCGAAAAGATTATCTCGATTATTCGAGAGGAAATGAACAGCATCGGTGGACAAGAGATTCGTCTCTCTACGCTCCAGGATCAAGGTCCATGGTCTGCATCTGGAAGATGGAGCAGTGCTGATGTCGACGTGTGGTTCAAAACAGAGTTACAAAATGGCACAGAGCTCGGCCTAGGCTGGACGCACGAAGAGCCAGTTACCAATCTCATGCGAGATCATATAAACTCATATCGAGACTTACCTCGGTATGTCTATCAAATTCAAACAAAATTTAGAAACGAAGTACGAGCAAAAAGCGGTATTATGCGGACACGGGAGTTTTTAATGAAAGACCTCTACTCATTCAGTCGCGACCAAGAAGCACTAGATGCATTTTATGAGGAAGCGGCACTTGCATACATGCGCGTCTTTACACGCCTCAACTTAGGAGACGTTACGTACAAAACATTTGCAAGCGGTGGCGCATTCTCAAAATATAGCCATGAATTCCAAACAATTTCTGATGCAGGTGAAGACATCATCTACGTGAGCAAGGAAAAGGGTATCGCTATTAACAAAGAAGTATACACCGATGAGGTGTTAAAAGATTTAGGTATTACTCGGGATTCACTGGTAGAAGAGAAAGCAATAGAAGTGGGGAATATTTTTAAACTTGGAACGCGTTTTTCTAAATCAATAGGGCTCACGTTTAAGGATGAGGACGGGAAGGACCAGTTCCCAATCATGGGTTGCTACGGTATAGGTCCAAACAGACTCATGGGCACTGTTGCTGAGCTACATTCAGATGAGAAAGGTTTGGTGTGGCCAAAAAGTATTGCACCATTTAGAGCACACATTGTACGGCTCGGTGAGGTGGAGGAAGTTGTTGCTCATGCAGATGCACTCTACGAAACACTTACCGAACAAGGTATAGAAACACTCTACGATGATAGAGATGTACGAGCAGGAGAAAAGTTTGCCGATAGTGATCTTCTAGGTATTCCTGTCCGCATTATTATTAGTCAAAACACCCTCACTGAGGGAATGCTTGAAGTTGTGCTACGCGCCACAGGCGAAAAGAAGATGCAGACAGAAAGCGAGCTTATTGAAGAACTTTCTGCCTAGCACTCACACATATGTCACTTTTTTCACGTCTATTCTCTTCATTCTCAAACGATATCGGTATTGATTTGGGTACTGCTAACAGTTTGGTATACCTACGTGGCAAAGGCATTATTATCAACGAACCGTCTGTGGTAGCACTCAATCAAAAAACAGGGCAGGTGGTTGCTGTGGGTAAAAAAGCGAAAGAAATGTTAGGTAGAACACCACAGCATATCAAAGCAATACGTCCTTTGGTAAATGGTGTTATTTCTGATTTTGAAGTGACCGAAGAAATGCTTGGCTACTTCCTCACCAAAGCTCAAAGTGGCACACGCTCACTTATTGGACCACGTGTCGTTATAGGAGTTCCTTCCGGCATTACCAATGTGGAATCTCGCGCAGTCCGAGATGCTGCTCGAAACGCAGGCGCTCGTGAAGTATATATTGTTGAAGAAGCGGTAGCAGCGGCGATAGGTATGCGACTCCCTATACATGAGCCCCGTGCAACAATGATAGTAGACATCGGAGGAGGAACCACTGACATAGCAGTGCTCTCACTTAATGGCATTGTTCGTTCAAGGAACCTTCATGTGGCAGGTGACCGTCTTAATGCAGATATCATCAGACACCTTCGTGATGAATTTAAAATCGTCATCGGTGAAGGCACTGCGGAAGATTTGAAATTTGCAATATGTTCACTCCTTGAACAAGCAAAACCATTTGAGGCACCGGTCCGCGGACGTGACCTTGTTACGGGTCTACCAAAAGAAGTCAGTATCACTGATGAAGACATTCGAGAAGCAATTGCTACGAGTATAGATTCTATTATTGAGGGTATACGAAATGTACTTGAAGAAAGCCCACCAACGGTCGTAGCTGACATCATGCAACAAGGGATTAACCTCACTGGTGGTGGTGCGCTCATTCACGGAATTCCGGAATTACTTACATCTATGCTCGACCTACCGGTTAACGTTGCAAATGACCCCCTTACCTCAGTGGTTCGTGGTACAGGCGCCATAGTTGAGAAACTAGAAGATTTCAATGATATACTGATAGACGAAGATGCGTTACCAACACTTGAAAACAGCTAGAAAAATACATGCATTTCTTGTACCCATCGTACCGATTCTTATTGCAGTAGTGTTTATACTCACAAAAGCTGAGGTGCCTGCATTTGTAACAAACGGTGCCCATGAATTAGCGACTCCGTTATGGTCTGCTCGTGATGCGATATTTGGTACAATAACTAACACTACTTCACTGTTTGCAAGCAAAAGATATCTAGCCGAACAAAATTTGATACTCAAGAATGCCTTGTTACAAAGGACTCGAGAAACATATACAACGAGAGCGCTCTCACTTGAGAATGAACACTTACGTGAGCTCCTCCACCGAGTTGATGCTCGTCCAGAACTACTTCCTGCTGCAGTGATTCATGGTGGGGCCTTTTCCCCTTATGACACATTTTTTATTGATATAGGATCAAACGAAGGTGTCCGTGATGCTATGCTTGTACTCACACCTGAGAATATTGCCTTTGGTAGGGTAACGAAGACACTTGAGCATACTGCTATTGTCACACAATTTTCCGCAGCAGGACAGACGTTTGATGTACTCCTTGGGGCAACGACTACAAGCGTGCATACCACAATTAACGGCATCGGCTCAGGCACCATGCTTATAACTGTTCCTCGCGACGTAGAAGTACATGAAGGGGACAGTGTCACACTACCCAGTTTTACGACATACACTCTTGGCACCATCGCTTCAATAGAAGTTGCACCAGAAGATGCATATAAAACTCTGTACGTGCGTAGTCCTTCGAACAGTTACGGACTTCGTCATGTCCTTGTTGACACAACGAGTATCTGGAATATTGAACCCCAAGCAGAGGAAGATACTGAAGGGGATAAAGAAGCACAGGATACCGAAACACCATGAGTACACGTACACTTTTCAAACAACATCCACAAACCACTTCACTCTTAGTGAGAATACTGCTGTTTTGTACTGTGATACTCACGGCCATTATTGGTCCATGGTGGTTTTCATTTGGGTTAGCAGTAGTACTCCTGATTTTTTTTAAATACTACGAGGTTGTGCTCGGCGGACTCATACTCGACATACTGTTTGCAGGTGAAGGTTTTTCTTTGGCCGTAGGGGATTTTTTGTTTACTATAATACTTCTTTTTATGATAAGTTTTTCTTTACTATTCCTCCAAAGATTTCGCAGCATAAGTTCACTATGATGTTTTCGAGAAGAAAAAAACAACACAAAGATACACTTATCTCTCCAGAAGAAATTCTACTTGACGCGAGCAACCTGCCTTCCTTTGGACCAAACACTCTTGAAGGGAAACTCAACAAACCTATTGGGCCACAGTCATTAAAGCCGCTTATCTTGTTGATTGTACTCACTGGTATTGTACTCTTCGCTCGGACAGGACAACTCATGGTGCTCGGGAGTGAACATTACAAAAGCCTTTCTGAAGACAACCGACTTGGGCACTCTATTCTCTTTGCTGAACGTGGAATTATTTACGACAGAAATAATGTAGAGCTCGCTTGGAACATCCCACACCTTACCGATGGAAAGTTTGAAGAGTATGATGAACGCTCGTACGCAACTACAACAGGTTTAGGGCACATCCTTGGGTACGTTCGTATGCCTGCACGGGACTCAAGTGGAATACTTTTCAGAGAAGGTATTGAAGGTGTGAGTGGCGCAGAACTTGTTTTTGATGAAATTCTTAGAGGGAAAAGCGGTACTAAAATAGTTGAAACTGATGCGCGTATGGACGTGGTAAGTGAAGGCCTTCTTGAAAAGCCTGTTTCAGGTGAAGCGCTTCACCTGACGATTGATATACGACTACAAGAAGCACTCAATAGATTTATTGGGGAACTTGCCGAGCAGGTACCATTTCGAGGTGGTGCTGGTGTCATTATGGATATCGAAACAGGTGAAATACTAGCAATGACAAGTTATCCAGAATACAGCTCTAGTGCACTTATCTCAGGCGATAGTGAGAAAATAGCTTTGTACAACAGTGACTCACGAACGCCGTACCTGAACCGGACACTCGCTGGGCAATACACCCCAGGGTCTATTGTTAAACCGTACATGGCTTCTGCCGCACTCAATGAAGGTATCGTCAAACCTGAAACGAGCTTTGTCTCTACAGGCTCGTTGCGTCTAGCAAACCCATACACACCTGGACAATACTCTGTCTTTACAGACTGGAAAGCACACGGGGTTGTTGACCTTCGAAGAGCACTCTCGGTTTCTTCCAACGTCTACTTCTACTACATTGGGGGAGGTTTTGGTAAACAAGAGGGATTGGGTATTTCAAGAATTGAAAAATACATGCGAATGTTCGGTTTCGGTAGTCCAACAGGAATAGTGCTCGAGGGAGAACGATCAGGCACCATACCTTCACCTAAATGGAAACAGGAAACATTTCCTACAGACCCTACGTGGCGAATAGGAGATACCTATAACACCTCAATCGGGCAGTATGGATTTCAAGTCACCCCTATTCAAGCAGTACGAGCAATAGCTGCTGTAGCAAACGGCGGAAACTTGCTTACCCCACGAATTGAAACTCAGTATACGCCGTATACTTCAAAAAAAATTGATATCCCTGAGGAATACTTTCGTATAGTACGAGCAGGTATGCGAGATGGTGTGCTTGAGGGTACAGCAAAGGGATTGAACGTTTCCTACACTACAATTGCAGGAAAAACGGGTACAGCGGAGGTTGGGACAAGTAAAGACCATGTACACTCTTGGGTAACAGGATTTTTTCCGTACGAAAAACCAAAGTACGCCTTTACAGTACTTATGGAGTATGGGCCAAGAAAAAACGTTCTTGGTGGTGTATATGTTATGCGTAACTTTCTAGATTGGCTCCATATCAATGCACCCGAATACCTTGAAAAATAATCTTCTATTGAGCGATTTTTAAAAGGGGTGTGTAAATAATCCTGTATTTGTTGGACTTCATACATCATGGTATACTCGCCTGACTAAAACACCATTGAAATATGAATGATGACACACAATATCTTACCCAAGAAAAATTTGATGAGTTTAAAGAAGAACTTCAATTTTTAAGTACAACTCGTCGAAAAAAAATAGCTGAAAGCCTTGAGTATGCTCGCTCACTTGGTGATCTTTCTGAAAACGCAGAGTACGCAGAGGCTCGAGATCTCCAAGCTGCGACTGAAGAGAGGATAAGTCATCTCGAAAGTATTCTAGCTTCTGCAAAAATCTTAAAGAAAAAAAAGAGCGATGAGGTCACTCTTGGCTCTCGGGTAATTATTACTAAACAGGGAAGTACAGATCCTCACGATTATATTATTGTTGGCTCGGAAGAGACCAATATGCTCGAAAGAAAACTTTCATATCTATCGCCACTCGGAGAAGCACTTATGGGAAAGAAAAAAGGTAGTGAGTTCACTTTTGAAACTCCAAGTGGTAAACAAAAATATCTTATCATCTCAGTGGAGTAGGACTTACGGAAACGGCGCATTTCTTTGTTGCCCTGCGCAAAATGTCTCTCATAGTATTGTTCATACAACTCATTCCATTTTGCTTGGGCGCCTCGAACTGCATCCGTTTGCGTAAGTCCATAATAACAAACAAAGAAAGGGGAAGATGTGCATCATCTCCCCTTTCGGTCTGCTTAGTGACCAGATTTACTCCGGAAATAGCGTCGTGCTAAGTTATTGCAATGGTCATCATTCATCCGCATTCAAATGAACAAATAAGAAGGACAGAAAAATAATACATTCAGGAATTCCTCTCCATTTTGAATCAGTCCAGTACAGAACTACAGCGAGAACAATCAATATAAGAAAATATAGCCCCAATCCACAGTCTTTAAAAAATCTTCTGCTACTTTTCTCATTCTCCCGACACAGACGATTAACTGAACGAGTCATGTTTCGTGCTTCGATTGGCATTTTTGCACAGGTGTGATTTCCGGGGACATTTTCTTGACCACAGTATTCACAAGTTTTCATGGTGTTCTCCTTACAAAGTTGTGGTTATCCCCTTAACCTTCCTCATATATCCTTTTTATATTTAAACATATTTTTCGAATTAAATCAAGGAACAGGTTTTAATTTCTATATTAATAAAATCAGTAAAGGTTGTTAGTCTAGCTATTTCTTTTTTGCAAAGCGGCCTTTGCGCACCTTTTTTTCTTCCGCAAGAATTTCAAGTGCTCGCTCCAAGGTAATAGTGTACACATCATCTTTTTTGAGTGAACGGAAGTCCTTCTCATGTACGATGTACGGCCCAAAACGGCCCACAGACGCGGTAATTGGCTCATTTGTGACTGGATGTACCCCTAACATACGTGGAAGCGTCAGGTACGTTAGAGCATCTTTTAGTGTGACCTCGCTAGGATCCTTATCCTTTGGTAAACTTGCACGTCGAGGTTTTTCTTTTTTACCCTTTTCTTTCGCTTTTTTCGGATCACCAACTTGTACGTAAGGACCAAATCTTCCATTAAGCACAAAAATTTCTTCACCCGTTTCAGGGTATACACCCAATGATTTATCTGGTTCTACAATATCTCCAGTATTGGTGCGTGCACCATCACATTCAGGGTATTTCGTACAACTCATAAACTTGCCACCACGACCTAGCTTAAACTCCATGAGTGCCTGACACTTTGGACAAGTAAACTCTTTTGATACCGGGCCAAGGTTTGTAAGTTTTTCAATGTTTTCTTTGCTTTTTACTTCCTCGCTAAATGTCGTATAGAAATTTTTTAGTGTCGCCGCGTACTCCCTCGTGCCATTGGCAATTTCGTCAAGCTCGTTCTCCATATCTGCAGTAAAGGAATTACTGATGTACTCTTTAAAATATTTTTCAAGAAAACTACTCACCACATCACCAGTGTCCGTCGGGATGAGCGTCTTGCCTTGTTTTTCTACGTACCCACGGTCAGCGAGGTTTTTCATGATACTTGCATACGTTGAAGGGCGTCCGATACCACTCTTCTCAAGCTCCTTCACCAGACCCGCCTCGGTAAACCTGTTGGGTGGGGTGGTGTACTTTCCTTCACTCTCTATTGAAGTCAGTGTAAGCGAGTCACCCTTATGTACTTGAGGCAGTTCAATATCTTCACCCCGTGCCGCAGGATCGGCTTTAAGCCATCCATCGTATACCACACGTGAACCTCGCACCGCAAAGTCAGGAATAGTACCACCTGCAATGTTTGCAAGAATTTTTGTCTTTGCAAGTTGAGCACTCTTCATTTGCGAAGCGACTGTCCTCATCCAAATCAGGTTGTACAAACGCTTCTGTTCATCTGTACTACCAGCACGAATTTTGACAGGGTTTGTGGGGCGAATCGCTTCGTGAGCTTCCTGAGCATTTTTTGATTTTGTCTTATACTTTTTGATTTCTATAAATGCTTTTCCAAAATTCTTTTCAATAACGGAAGACAACATACCAAGTGCGGCTTCAGAGAGAGTCAAACTGTCCGTACGCATGTAGGTAATGTGTCCTGCTTCATAGAGTTTCTGTGCTACAGCCATGGTTTTTGATGGAGAAAAACCAAGACGGGTTGAAGCGGTCTGTTGCAATGTTGAGGTAGTAAACGGCGGTCGAGGAGCACGCTTTTGTTCAGATTCTTTTACTTCTTTTACAGACCATAAACCTTCTTTTGCCACAGCAACGATGCGATTTGCCTCTGCCTCTTCCTTGGGTTCTTCGGTACAGGTGAGAGAAAAGGTGTAATCGTGAGACACGACATTCGCAGTGAGCACCCAATACGCCTCCGGTATGAACGCTCGAATTTCTCTCTCTCGCTCCATAAGTATGCGAAGTGCCGGTGACTGAACACGTCCCGCTGAAAGACCATAACGCACTTTCTTCCAGATAAGTCCTGAGAGATCATACCCGACCAAACGATCGAGTACTCGTCTTGCTTCTTGCGCCTTACGTAGGTTTTGATCAATATCTCGTGGATGCTTAATAGCTTCCTGCACGGCCTCTTTGGTAATTTCATTGAAAGCGATGCGTTTTGTTTTTTCTTTGGGCAGCTTCAATGCCTCTACGAGGTGCCAAGCGATAGCTTCACCTTCTCGGTCGCGGTCAGTAGCAAGAAGAACTTTGTCAGACTTTTTTGCATAGGCGGATAATTCTTTGATAATATCCTGCTTCTTTTGAACAACTTCATAGTTCGGCACAAAACCCGCCTGTATATCGATGGCGTTTTTGTTCGATTTTGGTAAATCACGTATGTGACCAACAGATGCTTTGACTACATATCCCTTACCGAGATATTTCTCTATAGTCTTTGCTTTTGCAGGGGACTCAACAATTACAAGTGTTTGCATAATATATATTGTATCGGCTACAAATATCACACACTGTACCACAGTGCAAGTAATAGCCTAAACGCACCCTTACTCATCAAGCGGAACAGAGACAGTACAGTCACCCATTTTTGTAGTACCGTCTCGTGCTAACTCAACAAACCCTTCCTCAACCGTATACGTCAAATCCTCTTGTATTGTTAAGTTCACAATGGCACCACACTGCACTTTAGGACTGAAATATTGATCAAATACAAAATTTCCCAGAGAATAATATATCCATTTTCCTTGAAACATTTCCTTGGTTTGAATCACGTGAGGGTGAGACCCTACAACAAAATCAGCCCCTGCGTCAATAAAACGGTGTGCAAGCTCTCGTTGTCCACTAGTGGGAGTTATTTCATATTCGTTACCCCAGTGGGCATACACAACGACAAAAACATCTTCCGACTCTCCCGCAATACGTTCGGTTAAGCGCACAACATCCCGAGAATGCCAAGTGTCAAATGCATAGATAACCATTGTCGGGGAACTGGAGGCATATCTCCATGGAACATACACTTCATCGGGTGCTCCAAAGTATCCTAGGTTGTTTTGTGCTAGCCATGTTTTTGTTTGAGCTACTCCTTCCTCGCCAAAATTAAAAATATGGTTGTTTCCAAGGGAAACGGCATCAAAACCTGTATGTGCAATAGTGTCTGCGACGGTCGTTGCAAAAGTAAAACGGTAGTGGTCAGGACCACCGTCACGCCAGTCTGACACCGGAGTAAGTGAAGTTATCGGACCTTCAAGGTTTCCGACAAGTACATCACTTTTGCCAAGCATAGGAAGCACATCTGTAAAAATACTATCGTAACCACGGGCATGACCGCTCTCTCGTATATACCTGTCAAACATCATGTCTCCAACAAAGGTGACACGTGCAACTGTATGGTCATCTTGAACCACTTCCATTTCTGGCGCAAACACTTCGGAGACAAAGACACAGAGGACATACACTGGTATCCCAATAAGTATTATGAATGCAGTCAAACTTCTACCATGTTTCTTCATTAAATACATAGTAGCATGAGAACATTTTGATACTAGGACCAGACGTACATTAGTTACACGCATACCTCGTAGCACAAAGCCGTACTAGCTTTTTTTGATAGGATGTGGCATAATCATTTTTCGTGCTCAAAGAGTACCTATTTCACTATGGAACCAACCGCAAAAAATATTAGAAACGTGGCAATTATTGCCCACGTTGACCACGGAAAAACAACACTTACTGATGCACTTCTACGACAAACGAATGCCGTGGGCGAAGGTGTCTCGATGGATAGCAACACACTGGAAAAAGAGCGTGGTATTACTATCTACTCCAAAAACGCAGCGTGTATATACAAAGATACAAAAATAAACATTGTTGACACACCTGGTCACGCCGACTTCGGTTCTGAAGTGGAACGAGTCCTTCGCTCTATTGACTCTGTACTCCTTGTCGTAGATGCGCAGGAGGGTCCAATGCCTCAAACCCGGTTTGTACTCAAAAAATCTCTGGAACTGGGGCATCGACCTATTGTGGTCATCAATAAAATAGATAAACCTGCGGCAAATATTGACCGCACACACGATCAAGTGTTTGACCTTTTCTCTGAACTCGGAGCTACGAACGAACAACTCGATTTTCCAACCATTCTAGCTATTGGGAGAGAAGGCATTGCGAAAAAGAACCTTGAGGATGTGTCAACCGACCTTACCCCACTTCTCGACCTTATTCTTGAACATGTTCCTGCACCAAAGGGTGATGATACCGCAATACTTCGAGCGCAACCATTTAACCTCGCGTATGACAACTACCTCGGCAGGCTTGGAATCGTGCGTGTGTACGATGGGACTATTTCTGAGGGCGATACAATATTCGCGATACAAGAGGGAAAGACAACGAAAGGAAAAATTACAAAACTTTTTTCATTTGAGGGACTCACTCGTGTAGAAACAAAAAAAGTGTGCGCCGGTGATATTGCGATAGTTGCAGGACTACCGGATATATTTATCGGGGAAACACTCTCGACGTCACCTGACACTGAACCGCTTCCAATGATAGCAGTGGATGAACCAACTATCGAGTTAACATTTCTTATCAACGATTCTCCATTTGCTGGAAGAGAAGGGAAGTTTGTCACCAGTCGACAACTTCGTTCACGACTGGAAAAAGAGCTTGAAGTCAATGTTGGACTTAAAATTGATTTTGAATCCACAAGTGCAGATAGATTTATCGTCCGCGGACGTGGAGAACTACATATTGCTATCCTCCTTGAATACATGAGACGTGAGGGATATGAAATGCAAGTAAGCCAGCCACAGGTAATCTTCAAGGAAGAAGATGGTAAAAAACTAGAGCCCTATGAAGAAGTGACTATTGATACACCTGAGGTATACCAAGGATCCGTTATAGAAAAGCTTGGGACTCGAGGAACACGCATGCTCTCTATGGAACAAAAGGACGGACATGTACGCCTTGTATTCGATGGTCCTACTCGAGGTCTCTTTGGGTATCGAAGTCAGTTTGTGATAGACACAAAAGGTGAAGGTATTATTTCTACGCGCGTCGTAGGCTTCCGACCATACGCCGGTGAACTACGAAAACGTCAAGAGGGATCTATGATTTCACAAGTGACTGGCAAGGTGCTCGCTTACTCACTCGATAACCTACAGACTCGTGGAACGCTGTACATTAAAGAAAACGTAGAAGTATACGAAGGACAGGTAATCGGCAATACGTCACGAGGTGAAGAAATGGTGGTGAATCCAACAAAAGGCAAGAACCTTACCAACGTACGCAGTAGTGGTACCGACGAAGCAATTAAGCTCATACACCCAAAACTTTTGACCATAGAAAACGGTCTTGAGCTGATGGCAGGTGACGAGTATTTGGAAATTACCCCAAAGTCAGTACGCCTTAGAAAACAACATCTTACGGAAATAGGACGCACACGATCTAAGAGAAGTTAGAAGCGAGTTGAAAGTTCACAAGTCCGCAAATGCGGACTTGTGTGTTTGCCAAAGGCGAAAGTACTTTGAACTTTCAACTTTTAACTTTCACAAGAGCGCTCTTCGCGGTAAGCTATTGTGTATGACGCAAGACGAAGCTTTCAAGGTGCTCACGATGGGAAAGAACGTGTTTCTTACTGGTGCCGCGGGAAGTGGTAAGACGTACGTCCTCAACAGATACATACAGTGGCTTCGTCAGCGAGGAATTGAGCCAGCAGTCACTGCCTCTACTGGTATTGCGGCCACGCATATTGGCGGACAAACTATTCACGCATGGTCAGGAATTGGTATTAAAGATGAACTCTCTCCCTACGACCTAGATCGAATAGAGCAAAACGAAAAACTGGTAAAACGCTTTCAACGCACGCATGTGCTTATAATTGACGAAGTGTCCATGTTGAGTGCTAAAACGCTTACCATGGTCAACCAGTCCATTCAGGCGGGACTTCAGACGTACGAGCCCTTTGGAGGGATGCAAGTAATCTTGTGTGGTGATTTTTTTCAACTTCCCCCGGTGACAAGGGGGTCAGAAAAGATTCAGTATGCATTTCAAAGTAAAACTTGGAACGAGCTTGCACTACACACGTGCTACCTTACGGACCAGTACCGACAAAATGACACCGACCTTTTGGCACTCCTCAATGCGATACGTGAGGGAAATGTAACAAGACCTCTGCGAGCACTCGTCGAAAAAAGAATCGGACACACCGTTCCTCAAGACATTCCACATTTATATACACACAATGCAAATGTCGACGAACTCAACACGAAACGCCTTGAGGCACTTTCGACCCCCTCGCGCATATTTTCAATGAAAGGGAAGGGAAGTAAGAAGCGTGTGGAGATGCTTAAAAAAGGATTACTAGTCCCTGAAAAACTTACTCTCAAGAAGGGGGCAGTCGTCATGTTTGTCAAAAATCACCCCCAAGGCTTGTACGTAAACGGCACACTTGGAACTGTAACAGGATTTACTTCACAAAATCCACTTGTTAAAACACACAGTGGAGAAACCATAGAAACTGAGCCCGCGAGTTGGCAGATTGAAGATGGTGAGAAAGTCCTCGCCGAGGTTACTCAAATACCTTTGAGGCTTGCGTGGGCAGTAACAGTGCATAAGAGTCAAGGTCTGACGCTCGATGCTGCGTACATCGACCTGACAAAAACCTTTGTCGGCGGTCAAGGATACGTAGCACTCTCAAGGGTAAAAACATTTACGGGACTTTATCTTGAAGGTATCAACGATTGGGCGTACGCACGTCATCCGGATGTTGCAGAGGCAAACGAACGTTTTCTTGCACACTCCGCACGTACACAATTGAGACTTCAGAAAACTCCCGTGGAGAGGATTTCAGAAGTCTCAAAAGAATTTATTTTTCGCGTAGGCGGACATGAGCCGGACCACACAAAACCAACAAAAAAGCTCACGGCAAAAGAAAACATATCTACCTATGAGAAAACCAAGCGTTTGCTAATTGAGGGTGCATCACTAGACGCGATAGTGAAAAAACGAGAATTTACACCTGAAACAATACTCTCGCATATCGAAAAACTGCTTGAAAAGGGAAGTATTACCAAAAGTCACTTAGAGCATGTACGGGACGATTCAAAACTTTCTGACGCAAAGTTTGCGTCGATTGCACGAGCGTTTGCCAAGGAGAAAACATGGAATTTGTCACCGGTACGTATAACGCTGAAGAACAAATACTCTTTTGAAGAGCTTCGTTTTGCGCGCTTGTTCTTACGCCCTTGGGGTAAAGAATAAATAAACACAGCCGTCTCTGAAGACGGCTGTGAGATTCAAAGGAACATTAGTACTTAACATTCTCAAGGGAGATTACTACGACAAACCAGTTTCCTTCTTGGTCTCTGTTACTCCCAACGAAGACAGTACTAAATTCACGGTTAGGCTGCTTTCCAAAGATGATGTGGTTGTGTGGCACCCCTGCAATAGCACTGTTGATAGCCATACCAAGATCTTTTCCATGAACACCATCTATCTTAGAATAACTCGGAATACATTCCTCCCCTTCTTTATTATAAGGATCTGTATGAATATGAAATTCAAACACGCGAGAAATGTACTTCGACCAATCCGGCAACATATAGCTACCATTAAGCAGTTGCTGTCTGGATGATAACGAAAAATGTTGTGCCGTGTGAACCGAAGGATTATTTTCAACCCTAAGTTGTAATCTCCCTCCGTATGGTATTGGTAACAGCTCAATTCCATTGCTTGTTGTTATGCCTATTCCTCCCCACTCCGTAGGTGCAACATATGTGTTCTTCACATCCGCATAATCATACTCAACCATACTTGCAATATGTTCGACAAAAGATCTGTCATATAACAACTGCTTATGAAGTTGAAGAACCAATGCAAGCATTGCTTCTGTCATCTTTTCTACCCCATCTTGACCAACAAAGATTTGGGGGGCACGTTGCATCTCAGTAAAATCACAGATGTTGGATTGTCCCTGTATTTTTGCAAGTATCTTACGGTAAGAATCTATATCGTCCTTTGTGAAATCTGGAGCAAAACGCAGTTCCAGCTGCGGAACATATGTTAGCTTTTCTGCAGAACTGGTCGGCAAGGGGTCCATAAATGCCAACAATACCATTATGCAAATCGCACAGAATCTCATTACTTTTCCTCCTAATCTATTCTTTTATGAATATATGATGAATTTTTGTATTTTTTATACCTATCTATACGTAGTAATATCACAAGTTGAAACAAATGTATACCTTTACCCTCTTTAGGCCTGAAGTGTTGACAACTCCCGTACCTTGTGCAATCCTTCAAAGTAGAGGATACACAGTATGTAAACTTTTAGAAAGGGGGGCTTCAATGCAACAAAGTACAGTAGGACAAAACGCAGGGCTACTATCATCTTTTCCCTTCAACAGGGTAATCGACACACCACGAATAACCTTGCAACCAATATCTCGAGAGTTTATCCCTGACATTCATGAGGGGTACACTGACAAGGTCGCAAAATTTTTATACGCACAGCGGTGTAAAAAATACTCGGACACGGTTAAGAGGATTGAGTTTGCGATAGCACAAATGGAACAAGGTTTGCAGTCCAATTTTCAAATTCGTGACAACGCAACAGGTAAGTTTATCGGGTGCGCAAATTTACAACACTCGAATAACAGACCCAAGCCGGTGTTCTGGCTATTAGAAAAGTGGCAGCGCCAAGGGTACGGGATTGAAGTATTCAAAGCATTGGAAACGTATGCGAATCAATGCCTAAGCTATGATTTTATGGTAGCTGTGGTAGCCGAGAGAAACTTTCCCGGAATAAAAATTCTCGAGAAAATTGGCGCAAAAAGAATGGGCCATATAACCCTTAAAAAAAATGAGATGGGGGTGCAACACACCCTCAGAACATACCGTATGTATAATAAATAACCTCTACCTTGCGCCCTGACCCACGTCAGGGCGCTTCATCTTTTATTGGATGTTTTTTGGGTTAGCATGCTCTATAGGATCTATTCGATAAACCTCATCAGCCTTTCGCACTTCTCCCTCTACCTGTATCGCGACCATCTCTCCTTGGGAAGCTGTAGTTACTTTCTCATGCTCTATCTCCATTGAGCTTACTGTAGCGCGAAGTATACCCGTTTTTTCACCCTGTATATATATTTCATCACCTATACTCAAGTGTTCATTGGTTTGTATTTGCACCTCCGCAACTCCAATCTTTTTGTAGACATTAACAACCTTACCAATAAAGACCTTTCGCTCCGTCCCTGCATTGCCATATTTTTCGGTCCATTCATTGAGCGGTTTTCCCATAAAAAAGCCACTTGAAAAACCTCGCGTAAAGACACGTTCAAGGTTCTTCATGTGTTTCTCTTTTAGTTCAGCAAGTTCTTTTTTAAACTCCGCAGTTTCCATCCTATCTTTATTGTCCCATACAAAATCCACTACCTCACGATAGACAGAAGTGACTTGAGCAACATACTCAGCACTTTTATTTCTTCCTTCAATTTTAAAACAATCAATTCCCGCAAACACGAGATCCTCTATAAACGGCAGGGTACAGATATCCTTGGGACTGAGGACATAGTTCGGACCAACTTCAAATTCATACTGACCTTCCACGTCTCGTATCATGTAGTTTCTCCTGCACGGTTGACGGCACTCGCCACGGTTTGCAGAGTGACAAGTACTAAACTGTGACATGAAGCACCGTCCAGAAATAGAAACACACATCGCACCGTGTATAAAAACTTCAATCTCAATGTCCGCTTTTTCCTTTATCTTCTTAATCTGTTCAATATCACATTCACGAGCGAGCACGATGCGGGATATACCAAGCTCTTTATAGAAAAGTGCCGCTTCAGCATTTGCCACACTCGCCTGCGTACTCAAATGTATAGGTAATCCAATACTCTTGGCTATTTGCACCACGGAAAGGTCCCAACATATCACTGCGTCTACACCAGCCTTTAGGGACGCCTCTAGGACCCCACGGACCTCCTCAAGCTCTTCTTGGTACACAATAGTGTTAAGTGCTAAGTACACCCTCACGCCCGCTGTGTGAGCTTGTTTAGTAATAATCGGGATATCGTCAACGGTGAAATTTTTAGCAGTGACACGCATATTAAAACCTATCACACCAAAAAAAACTGCATCCGCTCCGGCAGATATGGCAGCGGTAAGGGACGTAAAATCTTGTATGGGAGAAAGTATTTCTGGTTTTTTCATACACATGAATATAGCACATTGCGATATATGAGTCTGCTTATTTTTGATTTATATTAATTCCAAAAAACATGGGCATAAAATATACCGCCACTTGGAAGCGGCGGCATATTAATATACCTAAGAGATGAACTTCATCTCTAAAGAACATTTGTAATGAAATCCACCACAAGAAATGTCGAACAAAGGTTCGTCTTTTCAGAATTAACTGTGGGGGAAATACTACTCT